>JAHKKJ010000522.1 GCA_020027655.1 Deltaproteobacteria bacterium
AAACAATTCGACGTAGTCGTCGAAGCCACGGGTTCCCCTTCCGGCCTGCAACTAGCGATGGGCGCGGTTCGCCCGCGCGGTACACTGGTGCTGAAGACCACTATCGCCGGCGAGCACAAAGTCTCGCTTGCGCCGTTGGTGATCAACGAGATTACCGTTGTGGGTTCTCGCTGCGGTCCGTTTACTCCTGCGCTAGATGCGCTGCGAGAAAAGAGCGTTTCGGTGACGCCTCTGATTGAGAAGGTTTATCCGCTGAGCGAAGGTGTCGAAGCGATTGCCCATGCTGGCAAGCCGGGTGCGCGCAAGATTTTGCTGCAACCCTAGTGGTCTCTCTCGGATGTCCTTCCAAAGGAATACACCAAAAGAGCTTGACTTCTACACCATCGGCGCATAACCTACTTTCGAGGGTGAAATATGGCCAGGACAAACATCGAGCTCGACGACCGGCTTATCAATGAAGGACTGAAGGTGTTCCAATGTAAGTCCAAGCGGGAGCTGGTTCATCTAGCTCTCAAAGAGCTTCTAAAAAGCGCTAAGCGCAAGGAAATTCTAAAACTGCGGGGTCAGGTCCAATGGGACGGCGATCTTGACGAGTCGCGCCGTAGCCGCTTGTGATCGTTGTTGACACCACGGTTTGGATCGATTTTTTCGGGGCCAAGGGAACTCCATTCGATTTGCATCTTACGCGCTTGATCGAACAAGGGGAATCGTTGGGGCTTACCGATCTCGTCTATTGCGAGGTTTTGCAGGGCATTCGAGATGAAATGGATTTTGTTCGCTTGCGAGGGATCCTCCAGAGCTACCCGATTCTCAGAATGCGAGGATTACATCTTTTTGAGCACGCGGCAGGTATTTATCGTGACTGCCGCCGTCGAGGCTTTACGATTCGCAAGACCATAGATTGCCTTATAGCCGCCACTTGCTTGGAAAACGACGCAGAGCTTTACCATAACGACCGCGACTTTGATGCGATCGCTCGCGTCAGGGATCTCAAAATCCACCGGCCCTAAGGATTTCTGCGCTCTACCATCGCCGTTGAGGAAAAACCTGTAGCTTCTCAGGCGTCGGACACCAGCGGATTGAGCTTTTCAAAGAATTCGCCGATGGCGCCGCGATGAATGAAATCAGCGAGTTCGTCTAACGGGGTTTCATCGCGATTAATAATAGCCAGCAGCGCGCCGCTGCGTTTGGCGATGACGGGGAAAGACGCTGCGGGTTGGACTTGTAGAGACGAGCCGATGACGATGAAGACTTCGGCTTGCTCGCTCCATGCCTGCGCTCGTTTCATTGCTTCAGCCGGCATCTGCTGGCTGAAGGAGACGTTGGCGGATTTCAGCAAGCCGCCGCAGGCGTCGCAGGTGGGGACGGTGAAATTTTCTCCCAAGTTTTCGTAGACGCTGGCCGGCTCAAATCGTTTCCCGCATTGCAGGCAGGTCACGAGGCGATCCGTGCCGTGCAGCTCGACAATTTTCTCGTCGGAGACCCCGGCGATGCCGTGCAGTCCGTCGATATTCTGCGTGATGAGCCCAAGTAAGTGGCCGCGCTTTTCGAAGTCACGGATCGCATAGTGGCCGATATTCGGCTGGACCTTTTTGTAGAGCTCGTAGGTCGCTTTTTTGAGTTGCCAGTGTTGAATTCGCGCCGCTTCGCTAGCGATGAAATTTTGAAAATAGACCGGCTGATATTTCGTCCAGATGCCGCCGGGGCTGCGAAAGTCGGGCACGCCCGATTCCGTGCTAATGCCCGCGCCGGTGAAGAAAACAACGTCGCTGGATTTTCTTAGGCGAGCGCCGAATTCGTCCAGCTCCATAGCGGTCCTGCCGAATCGACGAAAGAAACTATTTGGGCTGTGCGGGTTGAGCTGGTTTTGCCGGCTGCGGCGGTACTGTAGGTTGCGTCGGTTGCACGGTTGCCGGCTGAACATCCAAGACCTTGACGTCGAACACCAGCGTTTTCCCCGCCATTGGATGGTTCAAATCGAGCACCACCGTTTTGTCTTTGATCTCATGAACCCGCACGGGTACCTGTTGTCCCTGGGGGCCTTTGGCCATAAGTACTGCGCCAACCTTAAGACCTTCGGAGGGGATCTTCTCTTTAGGGAACTCTTGGAATCCCTTCGGGTCCACCGGGCCGTACCCTTCCTCAGGCTTTACTTTGACCCGTCTTTCTTCGCCGACTTTCATTCCCGCAAGCCCTTTCTCCAGACCGGGGACAATCTGATGGCTTCCCTGGGTGTACTTGAGAGGGTCTTTGCCTTTGTTGGACTCGATGGTTTTGCCATCCTCGCCGGAAAGTGTGTACTGGAGGCTGACGACGGTGCCATCCTTCACGACATTGTTTTCTTTGCTCTTCTCAGCCGCGAAAGCACCGATGGATACAAACATATTGAGCGTGGCAGCTCCCACTAGAAGCCGCCAAAAATTAATCCCCATGAACATCTCCTTTTGAATAGTGAATATCTTTTCTTAATTATAAGTTAAGTTGGCATAAACACAACTCAGGTTCCGCTAAAACTGAAGCCTTATTGTACCGCCGAGACGCGGAGTTCGCAGAGATCGGAGTATTTCCTGATCAAGAACTCTTTACTCTGCGCCCTCAGCGCCTCTGCGGTGAGCTATCTTTTATCTGCCGATTCGTTCGAAGAATGCTTCGCGCTGAAGTTCGTCCAACAGGCTCATATCCAGAAGACGGGCCATCTCTTTCTCGTTTTTTCCGAACGTGAAAATGAGATTGCGCCATATGAGGCTTTTTCAGCAGCTTGCTCTACCGTCAGGAACAAAGAGGAATGACCCGGCGTCCCCATGCCTCCATGATTGAATCATAGTTGGTGTTGGGAGGAGTTAGCAGGAGGCGTTTGACTCCCGCCGTTTCGAGTTGTTTAACGCGTGCCGCGCACTCCTGCGGCGTGCCGGCGATCGTAAAACGTTGCAGTAGATAATCCGTGACCAGATTGGGGTCGACCCGTTCTTCGATCGGCTTGGAAATATCGAAGCCTTCCATGAATTTCCGCACACCGGCAAGTTGACCTTCGGGCACGGTTTCCATGGTAAAACGGAAATTATGGTGCGCGCGATTGGCCATCCGCGAGCGCACGCGCTGGCGGGCGAGAGCCCCGTCGTCGTCAACGCAGATCATGCCAGCGGGCATGAGGTCGATTTCCGAGATCGCTCGTCCCATTTCCTTTGCGCCTTCAGCGATGCGAGCCTGCGCCCACTCCATGACGTCGAGATCAAAGCCTGTTCCCAGAATCACGCCGTCGCACACGCGACCGGCGACCCGGAGTGCCTTCGGACCTTCCGCGGAAATGTAAATGGGCACCGGACGCTTGCCGATTTTCAGTGTGACGCGGCCACTGGAGGCGCGCTCCTGGGTTTTTGGAACTTCGACGCCTCGATCGTGTAATAGGTCGCGAATCACGCGCAGTCCTTTCTCGAATTCGACCAGCTTGGTTGCAGTTCGTCCGAGGCTGTAGACCGGGCCATCGCCCGTGCCCAAACCGACAATGGCCCGACCATCGGAGATTTCGTTCAACGTGGCGAAGGAATTGGCGGTGATCGTGGGATCGCGATAGACCATGTTGGTCACCGCCGTGCCGAAGCGAATCTTTTTCGTGTTCAGCGCGCACATAGCCATGACTTGGTATGGATCGACATTGTTCATGTGGCTGTCGGCGAAGAAGATTGCCTCAAAGCCGACGGCCTCGGCGCGCTTGGCGCGATCAACCGCTGCTTGAACGCTGCGCGCAGAGCCGTGAAGGCAGAATTGAATCGCCATATTTAGATACCTTCTCCCTATAGAGCAAGCACGATCTAAGGATTAAACTTCTTCCCCCTCGATGGGGGAAGATTGAGATGGGGGTGATCCGCTAGGACGATGCCTGCAAAATTCAGCACCCCCTCTTCAATTCTCCCCCGTCAAGGGGGAGAAAGTATGATTACGGCGTGCT
>JAHKKJ010000523.1 GCA_020027655.1 Deltaproteobacteria bacterium
AATTTCCGCTTTGTTATGTCGAACAATAAGTGCCTTCATTTAAGAGTCATTACACTAGTTCTTCAGAGCACCAGAAATTAGCTGGTTCTAAGGAGCACCGATGCCATACAAAAGGGTCACAAAACCAATTCCATTTCCGAGAGCCTTTGGAGCTACCAGCGACGCGGCCATATTGTCACAGGCAGCTATCTTGCTGCTGATGGAACCGGGACTGGGTCGCAATCGCGTCATGCTGTCTGAATATCGAAGTGCGAGAAGAACTCTCAAAGTGCCCGCGATTTCCGCAACCGGGCGGCGCGTCAAGGTTGAGGAGGTTGAATCTCCGCTTCGCCTACGACCACTGAGCTCTGCAAGGGAGGTTATACCCGCACGCAGGTTTCGGCGTCTCGCCAGCGACTTCGCCAAAAAACCAAACCACTTGGCGGCCGCCAGTTTGATGGAGGCGTGCCTGCGGCATCCGCACCCGCTCGTCAGAGCGGCCGCGGCCCTCTCCTATTTTGGACTCACGTCGGAACCGAGCCGTCTCATCGGCATCTTGGAAGACTGTACTCAGAGCGACGACGATCTTGTCCGAGCCGTTGCAGCCACCGGCTTGGCGCGATTGGCACCGGAGAGCCCGCGTCTTTCGGAGTTGAGCAGAAAGACGACTCAGGCCACCGCAGGCCCTTCGGCGCACACGTCGCTGCTTATTCATGGTACGTGGGCGGCAAACGAGCAATGGTGGAAGCCTGGCGGAAATTTTCATTCTTATTTATTGAACGGTATTCGTCCAGACTTGTACGCCAATGCAGATGCGTTTTCCTGGTCCGGCATTTATAGCCCGGCGGCCCGAGCCATCGCTGCTACAGAGCTTCAAGCATGGCTCGGCGGGCACACCATTCAAAATCCCTACTTATTAACCCATAGTCACGGTGGCAGCGTCTCCATGCTTGCCACTCAGAACGGTCTCAATACGGGCCCGTTGGTCCTGTTGAGTTGTCCGGTCCACTCTATATACATGCCCGACTTCGCAAGGACCGGCCCGGTTGTGTCTATCAGAGTCAAGCTCGACCTCGTGATCCTGGCGGATGGTGGCGGTCAGAAATTTAGCGATCCAAGAATTAGAGAGAAGGTTCTGCCGATCTGGTTTGATCATTCCGCGACGCACGATCCCGCTGTTTGGCAGAAATACAATCTCCCTTCTGTGATCCCGTCATAGGTCGCGATCCATGCGGCTATTGTTAGGCGCGCTGCGCCTATACGTTTACCGGGCGCTTTGGTATTGGCTGGGTATTACTTCAGCAGGTCGCGCTTTGGTTAAGGCCCTCGGTTCGCCCGATGAGAACATTCGGAGTATTGCCGGTATATTACTCGCCAAGAGCGGGAAACGGGCTGAGCCTTTGTTACAGGAGGCTGTGAATAGACGAGAGAATCTCCCAATTGTACTGACGGTTCTTGGGTCGATCGGAGATCCGGCGCTTATTCCTCAACTTCGACAGTTCACGAACGATCAGAATCCAGAGGTCGCAAAGGCGGCGCAAGAAGCCCTAAAGGTCATCGAATTCTCTGCTAAACCCTAGGAGTGCAGATTGGAGTGATGGAGTAATGGAGTGATGCATTAGGCCGGAACTCGGAACCCGGATATTACACCGCTGAGGCGCCGAGGACGCCGAGTAAATTAACACTCTCTGCATCCTTTGCATTGCTATCCAAAAACAAAAACCAACATGTTTGTTATAGAGTCCAAAGATCAAGCGGCGATTTCAGTGTTCGCACTGCTATACATCAAAGTTTTCGCTGCTTGCGCAAATTTTCAGGTGGCCCGTAGCTATCCAAAACGGGGATTTGCTCGCGCCAAGCCAAGTTCGGAAGTTTAATTTCTTTGCGGCTTTGCGCCTTTGCGGGAGATATTCCGAGTTTTAGTTGCGGCTTCGCCGCTCTAGGTTCTCTGCGGTAAAATTCTTCTTTTCTCTCTTTTGGTTGCGCCTCTGTGGTGAAAAAGGATTTGGACATGGACTCGAAACCGGGAAAGCGCGCTTGACAGATCATAGCGGACGGTGAAATAAACAAGAGGCTTCCGTGTTTGCCAGCCAAACTTGGTTCGGCAGCAACTCTGAGTCGTAGTGCTTCGGCCCAACCAGGTCATTCCGGGTTGGGCTTTTTGATTTTGAATTTGCGATCTATAGATTAGCTGTCTAAAAATTCCCTCTCCCGCTGGGAGAGTGCCAGAGTGAGTGAAACGCATGAATCGCAAACTTGTTCTTTTTCTCGTCGCTGCCTCAGTTCTGATTTGCTTGCATCCTGCCGAGGCGCAGCAGGCGGCGAAAATCCCGCGCATCGGCATTGTGTCGGGAACTGGCAATGCCAACGAGGCGTATTCGAGTGCCAAACTATTGCGGCAGGCACTGCAAGACCTCGGCTACTCTGAGGGGAAAAATATCCAGTTTGAGTATCGCGACACCGAGGGGAACCAGGACCGCATTCCGGGAATTGTCGCCGAACTCGTGAACCTCAAGGTCGATGTGCTTTTCTCTACACAGGCGATCGTGATCCGCGCAGCCAAGCAGGCGACCAAGACCATTCCCATCGTCATGGCAGTTACTCCGGATCCGGTCGCGGCTGGGCTGGTCGATAGCCTGGCGCGACCTGGTGGAAATATCACCGGCCTCACCAGACTTACGCGCGACCTGAGCGGCAAACGGCTGGAATTGCTGACCGAGATGATTCCACGCCTTTCACGCGTCGGAATCCTTTCAGTGGCGGGCTTTACGGCGTTTAAAGATTATGAGGCTGCGGCGCGAAGTCTAAAGGTGCCGCTTCAAATCCTCGAAGTGCAGGGGCCACCTCCCGACTTACCCAGGGCTTTCCAAGCAGCCGTCAAAGGGCGTGTCAGCGCGATTATCACAACCAGCACTCCAGGGCTCGCAGGTTACCAAAAGCAAATTGCCGATCTTGCCGTGCAGAATCGGCTGCCGTTAATGTCAGAGAGTGTTGCAGGTGTCGAAGCTGGCGGCCTCGCCTCCTACGATGCCAATCGAGAAGAAATTTTTAAGCGCGCGGCAGTCTTCGTCGACAAGATTCTCAAAGGTGCCAAGCCCGCCGACCTCCCCGTCGAGCAACCGACGAAGTTTGAGTTCGTGATTAATCTCAAGACCGCTAAGCAAATCGGTTTAATGATCCCGCCCGAGGTTTTGGCGCGGGCGAACCGGATAATTCGCTGAACAGAAGGCAATAGGCACGAGGCAACCGTAGTAGAGGGAAAACGAATGCTTAGGAAAATTATCTTCTGGTTACCGGCAATCGTCTCGCTAATGACGGCTTCACTCGCCGAGGCGCAACAGCCGACGAAGACTCCGCGGCTCGGGTATCTGTCACCAGGCTCCCCTTCCAGCGCCACGCTCAATCGCGACGCGATTCTGCAAGGACTTCGCGAGCTCGGATATGTGGAGGGGAAAAATATCCTGATCGAATACCGGTTTAGCGAGGGGAAATCGGCCCGGCTCCCCGAACTGGCGGCGGAGCTGGTCCGTCTCAAGGTCGACGTTATCGTGACTATTGGCGGGCAAGCGTCCGAAGCCGCTAAGACCGCGACAACTGCAATTCCCATCGTATTCACACTGGTTAGCGATCCCGTCGGCGCAAAGCTTGTTGCCAGCCTCGCCCGGCCAGGCGGGAATCTTACGGGGCTGAGCTCAGTATCACCGGACTTGAGCGGCAAACGGCTTGAGCTACTCAAGGAAGCAATTCCTAAAGCTTCCCGTGTTGGCGTGCTCTATGATCCGAATGATCCAGCTAAGATCGCGGAGTTCAAGGAGATCGAGGTTGACGCGCGACCCTTAAAAGTGCAGCTCCAATCTCTTGAGGTACGGAGCCCCGATGAGTTCGAGAATGCGTTCAAGACAGCAAGCAGAGCTACTACCGCCCTCCTCGTGCTGCCGACTAGCATTCTCATCGGTCATCGCAA
>JAHKKJ010000091.1 GCA_020027655.1 Deltaproteobacteria bacterium
AAGAGTGGATGAAAAAATACGGCCTTCTCGCCGGCCTTGGAACTGTCGAGGAGAATCGCCTCCGCTTCACGCGGCCGCAGGCCGGCCTCTTGGATGCCCTGCTGGCCTCCGAGTCGGCGGTGCGCGCCGACGCCGTCTTCGAGCGTGTGCGCGAAGAGCTGCGCAGCTTTGGCGGCGTCAGAGCAGCCGATCCAACGACATATTTCGCCGGCGAGCTGCGCGCCTATCAGCGCGAGGGGCTAGGCTGGCTCTATTTTCTCCAGCGCTTCGGCTTCGGTGGCTGTCTGGCCGATGACATGGGGCTGGGTAAGACCATTCAAGTACTCGCGCTTTTGGAGTCGCGCCGTGATCTGCGCGCGCAAAATGGGCAAGAATCCCACCGTCCAGCGCTTGTGGTTGTGCCACGCTCGCTGGTATTCCACTGGAAGCGCGAAGCCGAGCACTTTGCGCCCAAACTAAAAATACTCGATCACACGGGGGGCGGGCGTCTCAAACCCGGCGATCATTTCGACGCATACGATGTGGTGCTGACCACCTACGGCACACTGCGGCGCGATGCGCTGCAATTAAAAGATCTGCGTTTCGACTACTGCATTCTTGACGAAGCCCAAGCGATCAAAAACGCCGGCACGCTTTCGGCCAAGGCGGTTCGTCTGTTGCACGCCGACCATCGCCTGGCGATGAGCGGCACGCCGGTGGAAAACCATCTCGGCGAGCTGTGGAGCCTTTTCGAGTTTCTCAACCCCGGCATGCTCGGTAGCGCCTCGGTGTTTGGCCGTGCGGGCCGGAACCCTGACGCCGAAACACGGAACCTACTGGCGCGAGCCTTGCGACCTTTCATCCTGAGACGGACGAAAGGAGAAGTGGCGCGCGAGCTGCCAGCAAAGACCGAGCAGACGATTTATTGCGATCTCGAGCCGCCGGACAGAAAACTCTATGATGAGCTGCGCGCCTATTACCGCGCGCGACTGTTGAAAAATGTTCAGCGTGACGACCTGACCCAGATGAAGTTCCAGGTGCTCGAAGCGCTATTGCGCTTGCGTCAGGCGGCCTGCCATCCGGGCCTCATCGATAAGAAGAAAACGGCGGAGCCGAGCGCAAAAGTCGACACCCTTCTCGCTCAGCTCGACCAGGTGCTCGAAGAAGGACACAAGGCTTTGGTTTTTTCCCAATTCACGAGTCTGCTCGCCATCGTGCGCAGCCGGCTCGACGGCGCCAAGATTCCCTATGTGTACCTTGACGGCAAGACGCGCGACCGCGAGGCGCGGGTCGAGCAATTTCAAAACGATCCGAACGTGAAGCTGTTTCTCATCAGCTTGAAAGCGGGCGGCCTGGGGCTCAACTTGCACGCGGCCGAATATGTTTATCTGCTCGATCCCTGGTGGAACCCAGCGGTTGAAGCGCAGGCCATCGACCGCGCCCACCGGATCGGCCAGACGCGTCAGGTGTTTGCCTATCGGCTCATCGCTCGCGACACGGTCGAGGAAAAGGTGCTGGAGCTGCAGCAAACCAAACGCGATCTGGCCGATGCCATCATTACCGCTGACAATAGTCTGATTCATAATCTAACCCGTGAGGACTTGGAACTGCTGCTCTCGTGAGGATTCGAGAGCGGCTTATTTTTCGGCCATTCGACGATTTGGTTTCACTCCTGTTCTTGTATTGATCTTATCCCCCTCTGTGTGTGTCAGCTAAGAGCAAAATAAGACCGAAATATGGGCGAAAAACTTAATGTCGGTAAGGGAACCGGTTTTGGGTTGGGAAGATATCGCGTCGCGTAATTATGGGAAACGTTCCGGGTTCTCCACGTGGAGATGTTCTTCACGGGCGGCCCTAACGAGCCGGTCATCGGCGGAGAGAAAAATGAACGGAGGCGCGCTCGGGGGAAGAGCGTTGCGAAGCTTCAGCGCGCTGGCAAGCTGGATAGCGTCCAGAGCCCGTAGCGGACGGCGACTAATGAGCGCCACAGCCAGGTCGGGCAGCGATTCGGAGTACGGAACGAGAAGGTATTCACTGTGGGAATGAACGGCATAAGATCTGAGCAGCAAGGAAAGTTCTTCGCTCGAGATTTGACCCTCACGGTGCTGCCGGTAGAAGGCCGAGGTTATTTCCACAGGAGTGAGAAAGGTTTGATAAAAAATGGCGCCCCCGGTCTGCAAAAGGCGGCGGACACGGGCAGACCCCTTCTCATGGAGATAACGCTTGATAAGGGCGCTGGTGTCGAAGAAGAAAATCACCGCCGGTCTTCACGGTCTTCAATGAGCTGGCGGCTCAAGCCGGTAAGTCTTTTTGTGATCCGTAAGAGCCGCTTCATGTCTACAGGACCCTTTGTGGGGCCTACCAGGAAATCAAGCCCGGGGCAGCCCTTACTGCCCAGCCCGTTTTCCAAGAGGTGGCGTTCCAGGGCTTCCTTAGTCCACTTCTTTTGCGCCTTTGGTTTGCCGTTCGATCTCGGGGTTGGGCGTTTCTTGGCCTCCACCGGCGCAATAGCGGCCAGATGGTGCCGCACCGCCTCGCGCAACAGCTCGCTCCGCCCGCGGCTTTCCTTGCGCGCCTGGCTGTCCAGTTTTTTCAACATATCATCCGGCATCGAGACCATGAACCGTGCCATAGCGTTTCGCTCCTTGCTGATGAACAATGATATATACCTTCAACAGGGATATCAACAAAGGTATCATTGCCGCCGCCCATCCGCGGAATCCGAAAAGGAGAACAGGGAGGTTAGCTGGAACGGATTTGAGGCGAGGCAAAGAACGGAACGAGCACGAACACGTGAGCACGAGCATGGCACTCTCGATCGATTCGTTTTCTGTTGGATTGAGAGACTTCCTCAAGAAAGGATTGAAAGCTTTCTCCAGTTCAACGTTCAACGTTGCGAGTTCAAAGTTTTATGTTTAATTGAGTGACTTCACCCCGCACCCTTGCCCTCACCTGTCAAGGGAGAGGGAACGCATATCGATCGAGAGAATAGTTAAGACGGAAGAGTCGTCCGTTTGTGGTGTGAGGAGACCGATCGAATCCTGAGTCCGGATGGTTCGGTTGACATCGGCGTATGTCTGTCGATAAGCTCGGTGTAATGTTTAGGAAAGCGAGGAGGATCTCCCATGGCTTATGACGTGCTTATCAAAGGCGGCCGGATTTACGACGGCAGCGGAATGCCTTCCTATCTTGGCGATGTAGCGACGAAAGATGGTCGTATCGTGGAAACCGGGCGGATCAACGGGGAGGCCAAACGTGTGATTCGCGCCGATGGGTTAGCGGTTTCGCCCGGCTTTATCGATTTTCATACCCATCTTGACGCGCAGTTATTATGGGATCCGCTGGCAACGTCCTCCTGCTTTCACGGCGTAACTACGGTTATTCCGGGGAACTGTGCGCTTGCCCTCGCACCCTGTAAGGAGCAGGACCAGGACACGATTCTCAAGAGCTTCGAGAGAGTCGAAGCGATCTCGCTGCCGGCCTTGCGGGCCGGCGTGCAGTGGGGTTGGACGACATTTCCGCAATATTTGGATAAGCTCCGCGGCAATCTCGGCGTCAACGTCGCCGCCTTGATGGGCCACTGTGCGCTCAGGCAGTTCGTGATGGGCAATGCCGCCATGGAACGCGCCGCCACCCCCGCGGAAATCTACCAGATGAAAGAAATTCTTAAAGCCGGCGTGCGCGCGGGCGCGATGGGCTTCTCGACCAATCAAAATCCCGTGCACATGTTTGCCGACGGGACGCCGATCCAAAGCCGATTCGCCACCGATGAAGAAATCATCGAGTTGGCCTGTGCGCTCGGCGAGATCAATCAAGGCGCGGTGCAGATTTCCCGCGGTTCGCTTGGAGTCTCGGTGCCGATGCGCGAGACGGTGCAATTGTTCGACGAGATCTCGTCCCGATCGGGACGGCCGGTGATCTGGCAGAGCATCGCGCATCGTTGGGATAGACCGGATGAATGGCGCCAGCTGTTGGACTTGGCGCAGGCGTCGTTGGAGCGCGGCGTGCAGTCTTATCCGCTGTGCAACGCGCGGCTGTTCAACAACCGTCTCACGATGAAAAACGCCCAGGTGTTCGACGACCTGCCGACTTGGAAAACGATTCTCTTCTTGCCGATTGAGGCGCGTATCGCAGCGATCCGCGATCCGGAGACGCGGCGCAAGATGCGCTACGAAGCGGTGGAAGAAAAGAAATCTTCGCGCTTCTCGCGGCGCTGGGATCTGGTTTATTTGATCAAGGCTGCGACACCGGCCAACCGGCATCTGGAAAAAAAGAGTGTGGCGGAGATCGCCAAAATTCGCGGCCAGGACGTCATCGACGCTTTCCTCGATCTCTCTTTGGAAGAGGGATTGGATACGGAATTCCAAACTTCCAGTACCAACGGCGACGAAGAGGCGGTGGCGGAAATCATCCGCAGCCCGTTTACTCTCGTCGGCCAGTCCGACGCCGGCGCGCATCTGATTTACGACGCCGGTTTCGGCTACGCGACGCGCCTGCTGGGCTACTGGATCCGCGAGAAAAACGTCATGAGCTTGGAAGAGGGCGTGCGCAAGCTGACTTTCATGGTCGCCTCGATCTTCGGTTTGCATGATCGTGGTTTAATTAGGCGCGGCATGGCGGCGGATCTGGTGCTCTTCGATCCGGCAACGATCCGCGAGTGCGAGCCGGAAATGGTGCAGGACTTGCCGGCCAACGAAAAACGCTTCATTCAAAAAGCGGTGGGCATCGAGATGACCCTCGTCAACGGCGAAGTGTTGGTCGAAAAGGGCAAACACACCGGCGCGTTGCCGGGTAGCGTGTTGGGGAGCACCAACGGGAAGAGACTGCAAGCGGCGGCATAGAGGCAAAGAAAGCCGCAACCAAAAGCCGGAAGATCTCCCGCAAAGGCGCAAAGGGCGCCAAGGCCGGAGACGGAATAAGAATGGATTGTTTTACAGGAGGTAACGGAGATAACAGAGATGAATCAAAAACTTTGTTTCCTCTGTTCTCTCCTGTTAAAAGAAACTTCTTTGCGAGCTTGGCGTCTTGGCGGAAGAATAATCCTAAACGTCCGTAACTAAAGGGCAAAGCCGCTGGTAAAATTTGCGCGGGCCGCGAAAACTTTTGAGTGCAGCAATGCATAGAATTCTAAGGGCGGGCTTTCCCGCCCTTCCTCTGTGAGCCTGAGGATTTAGAGGAGAACCATAGCGATGTATTACGGTGCGCGCGGAATAGTCGGGCTGGTGAAGCCCACCTATCGACCGGGGTCCATGGAAAGTTTTATCAAACTCATGCCGGAGGGTGTGGGGTTCATACCGTGCCACGCCGGCATCCGAGCCGGCAACGAGCAAGAGCTTCAGGAGGCGTTGTCGGTGGCCGAAAAAAAGGTCGCGCGGTTGGCAGAGCTGGGCGCAGATGTAGTCATGATCATGGGGGCGCCTCCAACGATGGTGCGCGGTCACGGCGCGGACCGCGAGATTTCTGACCGGTTATCGAAAAGATATGGCATTCCGGTGCTGGTGGCGACGATGGCGCAAGTCGATGCGTTCCGGGCTTTGGGAATGAAAAAGCTGGTTGGCATTACTTACTTTCAAGATGACATGAACCGTCGGTTCGCCAAATTTTTTGAGGATGACGGATTCGAAGTGAAAGCGATGAAGGGAATTGAAGTGCCGTTCAAAGATGCCGGCAAGCTTTCTCCAGAAGCGATCTACGGCTTTGCCAAGAAAGTCTTCCTGGAACATGGTCCCGCCGACGGTATCTACATGCTTGGCGCGGGCTGGCACAACTTGCCGGTCATCGAGATGCTTGAGAAAGACTTAAAGACCACGGTGGTTTCTAGTATCCCGGCACAAGTTTGGGCTACGAAGAAGATCCTCCAGCTTAACGAACCGGTGACAGGTTACGGACGCTTGCTTGCCGAGATGCCATGAACGACGGTTTCGAGTTTCGGGTTTCGAGTCTCGGATCAACAGAGCAAACGCTGGATCAGAGAATGAATGAGATGTCATGACCCGAGTTGGTCGCCTTGCATTACTCCTGTTCAGTGCTTGGGTGTGGCTATCGCCCGCTTTCACTGGCGCTGCGGAAGTCCGAGATCGCGCCGAAGCGGAAGGGAAGTTGATGTTTTACGCCGCCTTCAACGCCAACGATTCCAAAACGCTGACGGACGGATTTAAACAGCTCTACCCCAAGATCGACGCGGTGTTCTATCGTGCCACGGATGCCCAGCTCATGGAAAGAATATTGACCGAGAGCCGCGCCGGCCAAAACCTTTGGGACGTGGTGATGACAACTAGTTTCTATGGTCACAATTTAAAAAAACGGGGCGTGCTTGCGTCCTACGACTCGCCGGAGAGAAAGTATTATCGCGACGGATATAAAGATCCTCAGGCGACGTGGACCTCGATTTACACGAATTACGCGGCCTTCGGCTACAACACCCGGTCCGTTGCCAAAACCGCTGTTCCGAAATCGTTTGCGGATCTTTTAAAGCCCGAATGGAAAGGAAACATCGGTATCGATAGTAGAGCGTACGAATGGTTTGGCACGATGGTGAAGGCGATGGGAGATGAAAAAGGGATAGCTTACATGCGCGAGTTGGCGAAACAGGTGCAGCTCCGCAATGGTCGAAATCTGCTCGCGCAACTGGTCGCCGCAGGAGAATTCAAAGGCGGGCTAACGGCTTATTCCCAGACTTTCGAACAACTCAAGCCCGCCGGCGCGCCTGTGGATTGGGTTTATCTGAATCCCGTTTTTGCCAACATACACCCGGTGGGACTCTCAGCGAAGGCGCCCCATCCCAACGCCGGTAAACTCTTCATTGACTTCGTGTTGTCGAAAAAGGGTCAGGATCTCATTCGCGGCATGAACCGAATTCCCGATCGGGTCGATACTCCACCCGAACATGCCCGTTTAATGGAAGGGATCAAGCCGGTTTTTGCACCTACGGAAGTGCTTGAGGAGTTCGAGCGGTATGCCAAAATCTTTCACGAAATTTTCGGCGGAAGATAGAATGTTCGAGGGAAGCAAGAGCGCGATCAGCGCCTTCGGGCTCGATTTTGTGCGGACGATTCTATGCGCATAGTCATCCACAACCTCACCAAGGAATTCGAGAAAGGGGAGAGCACCCTACGAGCCCTCGGGGGAGTCAGTCTCGAAGTCAGAGACCGTGAATTCTTCGGTATCATCGGGCCGACGGGCTGCGGCAAGACCACGCTGCTCCATATCATTGCCGGGCTCGATAGCGCCACGACCGGCTCCTTGGAATTCGTCGGTGAAAAAAGAACTCAAGCCATGGTCTCGATGGTCTTTCAGGATTCCGCTCTAATGCCGTGGCGAAACGTGGAGGACAATGTTCCGCTGGGTTCGGAATTTCGCAAGGAGCCGCCTTCGGTTTCCAAGCGGATCGCCGGCTTCTTTTTAGAGGTGGTCCGGATGCTGGACTTTGGCTCGGCCAAACCGCACGAGCTTTCCGGCGGGATGAAGCAGAAAGTCGCGATTGCCCGGGCCCTGGCCAATGACCCCGAGGTCATCGTGATGGATGAACCTTTCGCGAGTCTCGATGCCCAGACACGTCTTATCCTGCGCGAAGAGCTCTTGAGAATTTGGGAGCGCGACAAGAAAACCGTCATCCTGGTGACGCACAATATCGAAGAGGCGGTGATGCTGTGCGACCGCATCGCCGTGATGAGCGCTTCGCCGGGAGTCGTCAAGTGCGTATTGCCGGTGGATGTTCGACGGCCCCGCACCATCAGAAGCATGTCGGACCCCGACTTCGCCCGCTGCGTCGACAAGATCTGGGAGATGCTGCGCGACGAGGTGGACAGAACGATGCGGCATAGCCGTCCGTCGCAATGACCAAAAGAGAAGCGGCGCAAATCTGTCCACTCTCGTTTCACCGGTTGAGATTCGGAGAACTTTTAGGATCGAGGTGATTATGAAAATGGTTTCGTTAAGGAATGCGGGATCGTTGCTTTTTTCTGTGGCGCTATTGGTGATGTCGGCCTGCGCAACGACACAAACTTCGCCGGACGTCACTGCCATCCTCGCGAATCCGCAGCGACCGGCGGAAGATAAGCAGATCGACGCCGCACGCAAGCCGGCGGAAGTCGTGCCCTTCTATGGCGTAAAGTCGGGAGACAAAGTCGCTGACCTGGTGACGGGGAGAGGATATTACACGGCCATTCTATCCCAAGTGGTGGGAGAGAAAGGGGTGGTTTACTCGGCGTCTCGAACCTTCCGGCCTGAGGTGAAGGATCGTTTTAAAGATTCCAACTTTGCCAACGTCAGATTGTTGGAGGGTCCGCTGGAAACCGTTGCGCTACCGCAGGACGCATCGTTGGATTTCGTGCTCATTCATCTGAGCTACCATGACTTGGAGCCGGCGGTTCGGGTCGCCATGAACAAGAGAGTTCTCGCCGCGCTCAAAAAGGGCGGCCTTTATGGAGTCGTGGATCACTCGGCCAAGGACGGCAGCGGTAACGAGGCGGCGAACACGCTGCATCGCATCGATAAGCTACTCGTTATCAAAGAAGTCACCGGCGCCGGCTTTACGCTGGCCAAAGAGGGAGACATGCTGCGTCGTCCGGAGGACACGCGCGATTTCAACGTTTTTAAGGAGCGGAACAAGGACGATCGTTTTGTCCTCGCGTTTCGGAAACCATAAGACCCCAGTCACGGGCGATAGTGAGTTTACCTCAAGCGGGGCACGACATCATTTGCTAGCAGTTTAATCGCTTCTTCATAATCCGGGCCGAGTTTAGCGAAGGCGACGTGATCATAACCAAGCCGCCCCGCCGCTGCCACGAGTTCGATGATCTGATCTCTGACTTCTTCCGGCCTACCCGCAGCATAATAACTCTTTACCATATCTTCGGTAACAAGTTTTGAAGCTTCTTCGACAGTTGCTCCGGAGGTATAAGCCTCCTTTAACTTTAAGACCTGCTCACGCTGTACGCCTAACTTCGCGTACTCTTCGGCCGTGAACCCCAAAGCTTCCCACTGCAGGATCGAGTGGGAAACCTGACGCTTGGGAAATTCGATGGCTTTTTCGCGATCCCGCGAGATCGAAACATTAAGTTCGCAGACTTTGCGCAAGTGCTTAGTCGGATCGAGTTCTCTTGCTGCTTTATCCACTGTTGCCAGCATTCCAGGAAGCCTACCGGCTTTGAGGATTGGAATATAGGTCCCCGAACTGATTAGCCCGTCCATCACACGGCCGCACATGCGGAGTGCTTGTGGGCCATTGCCGCCGCCGTAGAACTTGAATGTCGCTTTCGACTTGAAAGCAAGTCGGAATTTTCCGTTTGGATTGAGACGGTAAAATTCCTGCAAGCATGGATAGTCTGCGTAGGCAATTTCCTCTCTGGCCAACGCTCGTCGCAGGAAACGAACTGTTTCGCTGACCATGGCGACGGGCTTCAACACTTGAACATGTTGCGGCAACTGTCCGAGGTCACCGCGGGCGATGCCGATGCTAATCTCCTGACCTTCACATAACTCGGACAACGCCGCCAATGAATCGGCGACGTCCAGAGGGTTATGAAAATAGGGCACCATGATTGCCGTGCCGAGACGAATCGGCACGCAGGCGGCGATGGCGGTCATGACGACCAGTTGGCCACGGTAACGGATGTTGTCGTTGACCCAGATTTGCTTGAAACCGTTGTCTGCAGCCAACTGGGCTAAGCGAACGAGATCAGGGACCGTGTAGTGATTGGCCAGGTG
>JAHKKJ010000524.1 GCA_020027655.1 Deltaproteobacteria bacterium
ATGATGACGATATCAACCTGTGTGACAAAGGGCTGCGTCTGGTCGTCGACGAAACTAAGAAGACCATGAAACTAAGCCGCGATGTTCCCTACAGTGAAATCGCCGACCTGTCGATTCTCAGGGAGGCGCAGAGGGAGCTGGGAGTCAAGTCAGAGTAATCCGAACTCAGCAAAACGGAGGGAATATGAGAGACAAGGCGATTGTCTTCGAGGCCGGCGAGGGGAAAGTGCTTAGCGCCCGGGGAAGCACGATGTTCTTCAAAGCCACTCGTGCAAGCACGAACGGGGCTTTTTCGCTGATGGAACGCACGCTTCCTCCGGGCGGCAGGAAACCTCCGCCTCACATTCATACCAATTGTGAAGAAGCCTTCTACGTTCTTGACGGAGAGATAGAATTTTTCCTGGGTGACGACACTGTTCTTGGCCGGCCTGGTTCATTTGTGCTGGTGCCGGGAGGCGTGACGCACACATTTGGCAATTCGGCGACAGCGCCGGCGCGCCTGCTGATCATTCATGCGCCGGCCATGGACGCTTACTTTGAAGCATTGCAGACCCTGTGGTCCGGGCAGGTTCCGCCCAGCTCCGAGGAGGAGATCGCCCTTATGAGGCGCCACGGCATGGAGCCGGGAAGAATCAAAGGGTAAGGAAGGTGGCCGACCCGGGATTTGATGCCGTGGGCTATTATAGGAGATGTGAAATTTCCTTCGGAATCGAAAAGCGAACCAAGGGGAAGTCAAAATGCAGAGCTTATTTCTTCTACGCGGGCTGATTTGTTTGCATCTTATAGTCCTGTTTATTTTCTCCGCGGGACATCTCGCGGCCCAAACCGAGGAGAAGCTGCTTGACGAGATCAACCAGTTGCCGGAAGCGGAGCGGCAGACGCGGCTTGTCAATGGCGCGAGGAAAGAAGGAACCGTCACGTGGTATGTGGCGATGAACCGTGCCTATGCCCAGGATCTGATCAACGCTTTCGAAGCGCAGTATCCGTTTGTAAAGGTGAATGCTTTGACCGGCGGTGGCGGCGCGCTGCTCAACAAAGTCCTAACGGAATACCGCGCGCGGTCGTACTTGTACGATGTCTTTAATACCCGCAGCATGACGATCCATACGCTCAAGAAAGCCGGCGCCATCATGCGCTACAGAAGTCCCTATCGGAATCAATTACGCGACAGCTTCTACGACAAGGAAGGCTTTCTCAACGGCATATTCGCCACGCCGCTGGTTTTCATTTTTAACACAAAAATGGTCAATCGAAAGGACGCTCCCAACTCGATCGAGGATCTGGCGAATCCGAGATGGGCAGGTAAGATGGCGGTGGACGATGAGTCTTTTGACTGGCTAGCAGCGCTGCTCGATTACTACGGGGAATCAAAGGGGATTGAGATCGCGACTAAAATCGGCCAGCAATCACTCCACGTTCGGCGGGGGCCGACGCTCATCACGCAGTTGGTTGCCGCCGGTGAGTTTCATCTGGAAATCGACGGCCACCACCAGGAGGCTATCGCGAAAAAGAAAGCCGGCGCGCCCATCGACTACGTCTTTCCGCAACCTTTCGTGCCGGTAAAATCGTTGGTGCCAATTTACATGGCATCGCGCCCCCCGCATCCGCACGCCGCGGGGCTTCTTGCGGATTTTCTGATGTCCAAGAAGGGGCAAGATATTATGTACGGTCACGGTCGCTGGGTAGGTCACAAGAGTATTCTGGGAAAGGGGCCTGACGACATTGGCGAGCGTAAGGTCGTGATTCCTTCAGCGGAAAGATGGGGCGATCGGTATCAAGAGTTGATCGGACTTTATAATAGGGTGCTGCTGCGGAAATCAGGATCGTGAAATTATCCGCCAACCAAATTCCATTCCAAGAAGAAGAGGCCGAAATGGGCAATATCAATCTCAAGCGGGTTTATCATATCGGGATTCCTGTAAACGACCTGGAACGGGCCGAGCGCTTCTACGTTGATGTGCTGGGCATGCGGGTTCACGGACCCATGGCATTTAAAGAAAACGGCAAGCGGGACTATCGGGTCAGTGACGATAATAAGCCGTGGCGCGATGAACTAGGCTATTGGCCCGAGACGTTGCGGCTGTGTTGCGGGAATGACGATGTCGAGGTGGTCTTGGTCAAACGGCCCAAACCGATTAACCGAGATTGGAAAGAGGACAGCTTCAACCACACGGCGTTCTCAGCCACCAAGGAAGATTTCGATTTGTTTTTGGAGAAGGCCAAAGAGTGGGGAGTAAACTTTCATCTAGGACCCATTGGCCGCAAAGGCAGTCGCACGCTCTATTTCTTCGATCCCGACGGCAACTACATCCAGATGGATGATAGGGCGAAGACGTAAGCGCTGAAGCGCCGTTCAAGACGTTCAAAATGTTCCTTTCGTTTGAGACGACTTGAACGGCTTGAACGATTGGAACGATTTGAACTCCCAGCTCAAATCGGTTCTCAGGAGGTGGTTCTTATCCTGATTTTCTTTTGCGCCAATAGGGAACGCAGATTCCTCGAAGGGCGCCGCGTCATCACGATGACGCGGCTGCTACGAATAGGGCTGCTCGTTTTGGGCCGGATTAAACCACGGCGCAGGTAACTCGGGTCCATTCCCAATACCTCGCAAATGTTTTTGAATGAGAAGATCCATTCGCTTTCTTCGTCCGCAGTTACCCAGGCCTTTGCTTCTTCATATTGCTTTCTTTGCCGCAGGTTGCTCCGGTGCAGATCGGTCGACAAGCACGAAACAGCGTCCTCGAGGATGGCCACCATGAGCTTTCGTTCGGGCTCTCTGTGTTGGCTGTTCTTGAACATGGCGTAGAACTGGGTCGGCAAGAGCGTGTCCGGTTCGAAGAGCTTCCCCGTATCGTGGATCGCAATTAGGCTGGCAGGCATCGTCATATTCTTTTTCCTTTGGAAAAGTGACTCACTGGAAAACAACATAGGTCTTAGGTGTTCGTTAGACAAATTCATAATATCTCATTGATTCATAGAAATAATCGAACTATGATTGTCCTCGTGGAGTGGCTTAACTATCATCATCTGCTTTACTTCTGGACGGTTGGGCGAATCGGTAGCGTTTCGCGAGCGAGCGCTGAACTCCGGCTCACCCAGGCGACCGTTAGCGCCCAGCTTAAATCATTGGAACAGTCGCTTGGCGAAAAACTTTTCCACAAGAGCGGAAGGCATCTGATTCTAACGGATACGGGAAAGATAGTGTTTCGCTATGCGGAAGAGATTTTTTCACTGGGGCAGGAGTTGATGGGCACGCTTAAAGGCCGTCCCCAGGGTAGGTTGGCTCGAGTGAACGTTGGGGTTACGGAGGTAATGCCAAAGTTGGTTGCCTATCAATTGATCGAGCCGGCGCTCAAATTGAAAGACCCGTACAGGATTATTTGTCGAGAGGGCACGAATAGCGAATTGTTGGCGGCCTTGGCTGTCCATGATATCGACGTGATGTTAAGCGACGGACCCGTCGATCCGGCTGTCAACGTGAAGGCTTTCAGCCATCTACTTGGCGAGTGCGATGTTATATTGTTTGGCGCTCCCCGGTTGGCAGCTAAGTACCGAGCCGGATTTCCACGGTCACTGGACGGCGCTCCCTTCTTGCTTCCTACCTCCAATACCACGGCCCGCCGCTTGTTAGACCAATGGCTCGAATCGCAAAACATCCGGCCGACAATCGTTGCGGAGTTTGAAGACAGCGCTTTGCTGAAAGTCTTTGGTCAGCGAGGATTAGGGTTCTTTGTCGCTCCTTCGGTCATCAGCGCCGAGGTGCAGCGACAATACGACGTCAAAGTAGTTGGGCGATTGGAGGGTGTGACCGAGCGATACTATGCGATATCGCTTGATCGGAAGCTGAAGCATCCGGCCGTTGTGGCGATTTTCGATGCCGCCCGGAAGCGGTTATTGGATTGACGATCCTCCGGCTGGCGTTGCGGTCAGAACCGCTCG
>JAHKKJ010000525.1 GCA_020027655.1 Deltaproteobacteria bacterium
GTTTCCGGACGCATCCTTGCGAACCTGGATGCCGGCAATCCATGCCGGCATGACGATGATCTGCATTTTCATGTTCTGTGGGCGAGCGTAAGATCATGACACACTTCGTGGTTAAAATTTCCTTTTCGGACTAAAGCCCGTAGAAAGCCTTCGGATTGTCGTAGAGAATTTTCTGTACCGCGGATTGCGGGATCTCCCCCTCGTCAGCTCGTTGCTGTAACAACTCGCGAAATTCGAGTTGCATGGACGGGTCACGGTGCGTGTAGTCAGATCCAACGATCAGGTTGTCCTCGCCCACATATTTCAGAATATAAGGAAGGTCTTCGTCGACCTGACAGGTGATGTAGACACGGTTGTCCCTGAACAGATTGCTCGCGAGGATAGTATTTGGACCGCCAAGTATACTGATACGATTGCCACGCGATTGCACACGTCTACGCAGGTCATAGTCAACAAACGACACCCACGACGCGCCGGCCTCAATGCAACCGAAACGGAGCCTTGGGTACTTTGCTGGAATGTTATTCACGAGTATCGTCTCGATGCCGTTGACCGCTGCCGCTTTCGTCCGCATGAACTGCCCGAGAGTAAATTCCCGTGCCGGCGAGAAATCGGGGATTCCTGAACCTGTATGAAAGCAGATGGGCAAGTCGAGCCGTTCTGCTTCTTCATAGAAAGGGAAGAAATAGGGATCAGCCGGCCATTTTCCGGCCTCGCGATCTCCTTTCTTGAGGACACCGCAAGCACCGTGCTGCTTGGCGAAACGCAATTCTTTGAGGGTTTCATCCATGTTCTGCAAAGGAGGAAGGCAGACCCACCGCAACCGCCCGCCTGATTGGCCGCAGCGATCAGCCAGCCAGCGGTTGTAGCTACGCCGCAGCGCAGTTGAGACTTCCGGCCGCTCCGTCGCCTCCATGAGAAAAAGTGTCGGATAAATGACTTGGATATCAGTTCCCAATTCGTCCATATGCTTGAGCCGAACCTGCACATCCAATAGCTCCCTTGATTCTACAACCGTACCCGACTCCTCGTCGCCGCGAATAAAACGCAGCTGGCGTTTCCCGTCGATCACCCAGTAGCGCGTCGGCAACATATTCGGATTGCGGTTGGGGGGATAGGCCGTGGTCGGTTTGAACTGCAAATCGGATTCTTGCATGTACTCCCAAGTGTCCTCGGTTTCATCGATATGGGTATCCGCGTCAATAATGCGCATTTCGGAACCTCCTCTCATCCTAGATCTAACCTACGCCGCGATAAAATTCCACGGTCGCTGCCGCCCGCGGTTTAAAGCTCGGTTAGGATTAACGCCTTACTTCGTGCATGAGAAAGTGCGCGCCGTCGCTCTTGGCGGTTTGGTATTTCGCCGTCACTTCTCGCATGGCATTGTACGTCGGCGTCCCCCGAATCTGCGTGTGCGCTTCGACGCTGTCCCAGTCGATCATCAAAATCACGCGGCTCGGGTCCTCGATGCTGGTAAAAAAACTGATGCCGTGAGAACCGGCATAGTTGGCCTTCGTAAGAATCTCACCGAAGACTTTGATGTACTCGTCGCGTTTCTCCGGCTGGACATGTTGTATGACGATTTCGTGAATCATGGGTGTTCGTTCCTTCCTTGATCCGACGCTAAACCGCGCCAATGGTGTGTTTCGTAGCTGCCGTCGGGGCCGAAGGGAGACTGTATCGACTAGCGCTGGCCCTCAGAGAGCCGTTTGATAAAGCCGCTCTTTTCCAGCTCCGCGATGAAACTTGCATCCATAAAAACTTCGGGTTTGTGTTTCCACACGTCCGGTCGCTGGAGAGCGACATATTCATAAGTCGCCTGCAGGCCTTGGGTAATCGGGTAAGGGACGGAAATAAAGTCGTTCCGATAGATTTCATAAGAACCTTCGAGCAGCTCCCGATCGTTGGTTTTGAGGTATTTGCTGAGGATCTTTAGACTGAACTCTTTGTTGGCCTTCAAATAGTGAATGGCCTCCACATGGGCCTTCACCATGCGCATCACGGTGTCACGGTCTTCGAGAACGGATTTCCGTCGCGTCACCACCGACATGGAGGGATAGGTCACTTCCTGTTTTGCATCCCATAAAACCTTAAAGCCCAGTCGTTCCGCCTGCGCGTCCGCAGGATAGGCAAGATCCGCGGCATCGACGCCTCCCGACGCCAGAGCCTGAAGCCTTTCCGGCGTGTTGCCGATGGTAATCAGGATCACATCCCGACCCGGCTCCATACCATATTTCTTTATGATGTGACGGTTCAGGAAGTCTCCCAGGGAGCCGAAAGTGGAGATGGCTAGCTTCTTCCCTCGAAGATCTTCCGGCCTCTTAATCTCTGGCTTAACCAGCAACTTGCTCTGAACGCCGGGAACGGTATGGGCCACGGTTACGAGGTCCGCGCCGCTTAGGTCGGCGTTGATCACCGTAGCCAGAGTGACCGGCGCGGCAAAGATACTACCCCCGATAATGGCCTGAGAAGATTGGCCCGAACCCCGGAGCAATATCAGCTCGGTGTCGAGCCCGTGCTTTTCATAGATTTTTGCCTCTTTGGCGATCCACGGTATCCATTGAGAAGCCGACAGAGAAGTTACGCCCCAGCGGATTTTCTTGAGAGACTTGTCTTGGGCGTAGCCGGAACGCAAGACAAGGGTCATCGAAGCGAGCACTAGACAGAGAACAAACTTTTTCATCCCCGACCTCCGACTTCTGATCGCGGCTCTCTGACTTCCGACTTTTGATCTCCGCTCAAATAGCGTACAGCCGCGCCGCGTTTTCACCCATGAGTTTGCGCAGGCTCGACGGCTTTAGCCCCTCGCGCCGGGTCACCGACTCCACCGTGTGGGGGAACTTGCTGTCGCCGTGATTGTAGTCTGATGCAAAGACCAGGCGGTCTTCACCGACAAATTCCATAATAAACGGCAACGTCTGCTCGTCGGGTTCGAAAGAGTAATAGACCTGCTCGCTGCGCATGTACTCGCTGGGCGTTTTTTTCATTAACGGCACTGCGAGGTGCATATATTCGTAGTGCTCATCCAACCGCTCCATCCAATACGGCACCCAACCCGCACCCGCTTCTAAAAAAGCGACTTTCAATTTTGGGAAACGCTCGAGAATGCCGCCACCGACGATGCACATGGCGCCAATCATCTGCTCGAACGCGTGCGTCGTTGCGTGCACGAAAAACGGATTGTCGAACCGGTCTGCCGCCGCCGCGGGTCTGCCCGAGCCCACATGGACGCACACGGGGACGCCAAGCTCTTCAGCTTTGGCATAGAAAGGATAAAAATCGGGGTGGTCCAAATTTCGTCCGGCAGAATGGGCCGCCACCGCAACCGCGACAAAACCAAGCTCCTTGACGCAACGCGCAAGCTCCTTCGTGGCTTCCGCGGGCTCTTGCATGGCGACAAGCGCGACTCCCTTGAGGCGCCGGGAGTCATGCCGGCAATAATCGGCGAGCCAGGTGTTGTACGCATGCGCAATGGCGCAGGCAAGATCATGGTTTTCAAGAAACGGCAGGCTCAAGAAAACCGTCGTGCCGAAATTTACCGCAGTGTCGATTCCCTCCAGATCCATGTCTTTCAGCCGCTGTACCGGATCGAACATGCCCGTAGTCGGCTGCGGTCTGCGCGATATCGGCGCCGTGCCAATGCCGCAGCCAATGCCGCTCGGCTTCGCCCAAATTTTTCCTTCCAATAAAAGCTCGGAGCGCCCGCCGGCGTCTTTCACGACGCGCGGCGCATGCTTCTTGTAAGGTCCTTCAAGCAGATCCTGCCATGGCGCATCCTTCTCTTGTACATGGCCGTCCGCATCGATGATCTTCATACCGTCGATCATGGCATCCTCCTCCTACTTTCTTGGTTCACTTGCGCGCGATCTCCTTGAGCAGTTTTTCCCAGTGAAGCAGGTCCTTCTCGTACTTGTCAGTACTTAGGCCTCGCTCAGGCC
>JAHKKJ010000526.1 GCA_020027655.1 Deltaproteobacteria bacterium
TGTTACAAAAAAAAACGCGGTCAGCGAATGAATGGCGGCAAAGCTCCCGCGCCAGCTCCGACTGCGGCAGAATATGATAGAGGTTGGAGACATGCAGTAGTTTGCGCGATTGTTGCTGGATCGCACGGACGATGGCCGCGTGGCAGTGGCCCAGGCTGTTCACGGCGATGCCGGCTAGGAAGTCGAGATACTCTTTCCCGTCAGCGTCCCATACCCGGGCGCCTTTGCCGCGAACCAGGGCGATGGGATAGCGCGCGTAGGTCTGAGCGACGTATTTGTCGGTGAGCTTGGCGACATCGCGGTTCTTCATATGCTACTTCCTCACCACCTCGGTGCCTACTCCCTCTTTCGTGAAGATCTCGAGGAGAACGGCATGCTTGACCCTGCCGTCGATAATGTGCGTTTTCTCCACGCCGCCTTTCAGGGCATTGATACAGCATTCTACTTTGGGGATCATTCCCGCGGCGACGACGCCGTCCTGGATCATCTTGCGCGCTTGATTCACCCGGAGTGTACTGAGCAGTTCGCCCTTCTTGTCTTTGACCGCTTCAACGTCGGTCATGAGAATGAGCTTCTCGGCGTGCAGCGCCTCGGCCACTTCGCCCGCTACCAAGTCGGCGTTGATGTTATAGGTCTCGCCTTTATCTCCACAGCCCACCGGGGCGATGACGGGAATGAACTTGTTTTCGTCCAGGGAATCGATCACCAACGGATTGATGCCCACGATCTCACCTACCATACCGATATCGACGATCTCCGGCGGCTCGCCATTGGCGGAAACAGTAACGTTCATTTTGCGCGCGAGGATGAGTCCGCCGTCCTTGCCGCTCAAACCCACTGCCATGCCGCCGTGCTGATTGATCAAGGTGACAATTTCCTTGTTGACCTTGCCCACGAGAACCATCTCGACAATGTCCAACGTGGCTTGGTCTGTAACCCGCATCCCGCGCACATAGCGGCTCGTTATCCCCATCTTGTCTAACACCTCGTCGATCTGGGGGCCGCCACCGTGAACCACGACGGGATTGATACCGACATACTTGAGCAGCACGATGTCCTGAGCAAAACTTTCCTTCAGGTCTTCATCGACCATGGCATGACCGCCATACTTAATGACAAAAGTTTTGCCGTAGAAGCGCCGAAAATAGGGAAGCGCTTCCATTAAGACGTCAGCCTTGCTGATGAAATTTTCCATAGAAGGGCAATCCTCTTAAAGCACCGGCCTATGCGCTCGAAAGCAGTCGGTCCGAGGTCGCAGCAGTGTCCGTTGTCCAGATACTAATGAACCCATTAATAGATCAGAGGATATAGCGCGACAAGTCCTCGTTGTTCAAGATGGGAATGAGCCGGTCGCGGACATATTGGGCGTCGATGGCCACGTCCTTGCCCGGCATCTCCGGAGCGGAGAATGAGACATCGTCGAGTAAGCGTTCCAAGATCGTGTGCAGTCGTCGGGCGCCGATGTTCTCGGTCCGTTCATTAACCTCAGCGGCGATACGGGCGATTTCCAAAATCGCGTCTTCCCCAAACTTCACGTGAACTTTCTCAGTTTCGAGCAAGGCTGCGTACTGCTTAATCAGCGCGTTTTTGGGCTCCGTCAAGATGCGGACAAAGTCTTCCTTGCCCAACGAACTCAATTCTACACGGATCGGAAACCGCCCCTGAAACTCTGGAATCAGATCCGAAGGCTTGGCGGTGTGAAACGCCCCGGATGCGATAAAAAGTATATGATCGGTCTTGACCATGCCGTACTTGGTGTTCACTGTAGAGCCTTCGACAATGGGCAACAGATCTCGCTGCACCCCTTCCCGCGATACATCCGGCCCATAGGTCGATTCCCGGCCGGCGATCTTGTCGATCTCGTCAAGGAAGACGATTCCCGACTGCTCGACCCGCCGCACCGCCTCGCTGATCACCTTGTCCATGTCGATCAGCTTGGCGGCTTCTTCCTGCGTGATGATATCCATCGCTTCGGGAATCTTCACTGTCTTCTTTTTAGTTTTCTTCGGCAGGAGGTTGGAGAACATCTCCTTCAAATTGAACTCCATCCCCTCCATTCCTTGAGGGGTCAGCACCTCGATCATCGGCATCGATGTCTGGGTCATCTCGATTTCCACAAACCGCTCATCCATCTTGCCTTCCCGCAGCATTTTCTTGAGCTTGTCCCGCGTGCCCTGCAGACGGGCGCTGTCGACGGCTTCTCCATCGACCGCCGCGGCAGCACCAGCGGGCAATAAGAGATCTAAAATGCGTTCTTCGGCAACCTCACGGGCTTTGATTTCAACTTTTTGCTTCTCCTCCTCTTTCACCATATTGACGGCGAGGTCCGCCAGATCGCGAATGATCGACTCCACGTCGCGGCCGACGTAGCCGACCTCGGTAAACTTGGAGGCTTCGACTTTGATGAACGGCGCCTGTGCGAGTTTCGCTAGCCGCCGGGAGATTTCGGTCTTTCCAACGCCCGTTGGCCCGATCATGATGATGTTTTTTGGCGCGATCTCCTCGCGTAAATCTTCCGGCACGAGTTGGCGCCGCCAGCGATTACGCAGCGCAATGGCCACGGCACGCTTGGCGTCCTTCTGGCCGACGATGTAACGATCCAACTCCGAGACAATCTCACGGGGCGTCATGACTGGCGTTGGAACAGCAGAACTGGTTTCCGGCGGGACCCTACTTTCAACTTCATTCATGGGAATAGGATAACTCCTAGCAATTTCGACAGGAAATGCAAATCTTTTGTTTTGGAAGAACCTCGAACGGATCAGCTAGCCAGGCGCTCAAATTGAACGATTTGAACCATTTGAACTTTTCGCACGCTAGGGCAACTCTTCGAAGGTAAGCTGATCGTTAGTATAGACGCAGATTTCTGCAGCGACCCGCATGGCTTCTTCAGCGATGACTCGGGCATCCAACTGCGTATGCTTGAGCAAGACACGGGCCGCCGCCAGAGCATAGTTTCCGCCCGACCCGATGGCGATGAGGTCATCGTCCGGTTCGATTACATCTCCGCTACCGGAAATAACCAGCAAGTCGTTGACATCAGCGATAATCAAGAGCGCCTCGAGCTGTCGCAAAACCCGATCGGTCCGCCAATCCTTGGCTAGCTCCACCGCCGCTCGCTTCAGATTGCCATTGAATTGCTCCAGCTTGCCTTCGAATTTCTCGAACAAGGTGAAAGCATCTGCAGTCGCCCCGGCAAAGCCGGCGATCACACGGTCATGGTGGAGCTTGCGGACCTTGCGCGCGCTCCGTTTCATGACAGTTTGGCCCAGACTGACCTGACCATCCCCCACGACCACCACTTTCCCGCCGTGGCGAATCGCTAATATGGTTGTACCGTGCATCATGTATTCAGTTGCTCCGAGTCACATCACTATTTGAACGACTTGAACTACTGGAACGATTGGAACCAGATAACCGAACAGTTCCAGTCGTTCCAAACGTTCAAATCGTTCAAGACGTCACAGATAGCTGCCTGGTTCATGCCCGCGGATGCGCCTTGTCATACACTGCCGTCAGTTCGTCCAAATTCAAGTGCGTGTAGCGCTGGGTCGTCGAAAGGCTGGCATGACCGAGCAATTCTTGAATGACCCGCAAATCGGCGCCGCTGTTTAATAGATGGGTGGCAAAACTATGTCGCAGCCCGTGGGGACCCATTTTGACGGCGATCCCCGCCTCCCGTAGGTGTTTCTCGACCACGCGCGCCACACTCCTAGTCGTAATCCTTCCGCCCCGATGGTTCAAAAAGACCGGATTTGGACCCGTGCAGGGCAGACTCCATTTCTTGCGCACTTCCTGACCGTAGTCGCGAAGCGTCTGCAGCGCGACCTCGCCGATGGGCACAATCCGTTCCTTGGAACCTTTACCTACAACGCGGATTATACCCAGTTGAAAATCAACATCACTCCAATTGAGGCCCACCAAT
>JAHKKJ010000527.1 GCA_020027655.1 Deltaproteobacteria bacterium
CTGGCGCAGGGCCTCATCGCGCGCAGCATTTACTGCCTGGGTACTCGAAACCAGCACGCCGATCTTCCAAGTTTTTACCGGCTGTTGCGCGCTCGCGACAAAACAGCCCGCAAGCAACCCCACAACAACCCCCATAACCCTAAAGATGTTTTTCATCCACGATGTTTTCCCCATTTGTTCCTTTCCTCCAATTCCTCAATCGAAATCGATTCTAGTAATATTCTTCTCTTCTAATCGAAAAGTCCAAAACCTGTCCTGAGCCCTTCGGCTGTGCTCAGGATAAGCTCCGCCGAAGGATCTAAAATCGAAGATTCATCTGATCACCTTATCCGCCCGCGCCAGTACATTCGGCGGAATCGCCAGGCCGATCTGCTTCGCGCTCTTGAGGTTAATTACAAACTCGAACTTCGTCGGCTGCTCCACGGGCAGGTCGGCAGGCTTAGTCCCTTTTAAGATCTTGTCGATATGCGTGGCAATGCGTCTGTACGAGTGGCTACGGTCAGGCCCATAGGACATGAGGCCACCTGCTTCCACATACTCCCTCCATCCGAACACGCTCGGCAGTCGGTTCTTCAGCGCAAACTCGCCGATCTGCTTGCGTTGCGCCGAGGTGACGGCATCCGGAAACGTGATGAGCGCGTCGGCGCGTTCCCGAGTAATCGCGTCGAAGGCTTCTTGGAAATCGCTGGGGATTTTTACAGTCAGGTACTGAAGCTTTACGGCCAACGCTTGTGCTGCTACTTGCGTCTCTCTCAATTCACGTTGTTCGCCGGCATGGCCAGGGTTTGCGAGGACAGCGAGGCGGGAGACCCTGGGCGCGGCCTCCTTCAGCAGCTCTACCCGTTTGCCTGCTAACTCGGCCGCGAAGAAAGTTACCCCCGTCACGTTTCCGCCTGGCCGTGCAAGGCTAGCGACGATACCAGCCTCTACCGGATCGCCGCTATACCCGATGACGATCGGGATGGTCTTGACGCTCTTGGCGGTAGGGACCGTCGCTGCCCCCATCGAAACGATGACATCAACCTTGAGACCAATAAGGTCAGCAGCGAGAGCTGGGAGGCGTTCAACTTTTCCTTCGGCCCATCGATACTCAATGATGATGTTCTTTCCCTCAATATAGCCCAACTCGCGCAGAGCCTGCCGGAGTACCTCCAGACGGGGCTCGGGGTTAGCCGAACCCGGTGCCGGGCCAGGCGATAGAAAACCTATCCGGGGGATTTTTACCGCCTGCTGTGCTTCAACTAACCGGAACCAAGCCAAGACTAGAGTAATTACACAGAGGGCCAGGGTCTTCTTGGTCATAGCGTTTTATGCAACATACTGCTGTCTATTGGCGGCTGTCCAGGGTCAAATGATTTTCGGCCCTTTTCCGCGCCGCTACCCTCGGCCTGATCTCGGGTCGAAGGCAGGCAGGTTTGGATTGCCTCTTCTGCTCATCCGGTGCTTCCTAGCGCAAGCGTTATGCCATTAGTTAAACGGAACGCTGGCTCGAAGCAATGCGTTGATCTTGTGAGGAAATATTTAGCTCGAGACGTGCCTTCTCCGACTGAACGATAGCCAAGCGTAGCAATCTTGCTACACCCCCCGTCTCAAATTTGCTGCACTACCCTAAAAGCGTGAACCGCGTGTTAGCTCCGCCTTTGGGAACTGCCAATCGGGGAGTCCAGGTGGAATGCGCTGATCATCCCACAGTCAGGCTTTCACGGTATAGGGCAAAGGGCTAGGTTCTGGAGTATTTCGAGTCCGGCGCTGACGTATAGTGCTGCTATATGCAATTTTACTTGCGTTTAGTAGCGTCAGGTTTTGTGCGGTTGGGAGGCAGAAAGGCTGCCGGTCTGGGTTGGATGGGACTGAATGCTTGCAGCCGCCATACCTTCTGCGTACAGTTGAGCAGTGATTGGCGAGGGTGAGACGTGAACCGAGACTGGCTGGTTACCGCTTTCTTTTTTGCCCTGTTACTTGTTCTTCTCTACGGCGCCTTTCTGATCCTCAGCCCATTTTTGAAGGCCCTAACTTGGGCAGCGATCCTCGCGGTCTTGTTCTATCCTGCCTATGCTTGGTTGTTTAGGCTTCTTAAGGGCAAAGCGACCTTGGCCGCCCTTACGATCATCGTATTAATCACGCTGGTTATTGTTTTGCCTGGCATCCAAATTGTCGGGTTTCTTTCTGAGGAAGTTGTGGAGCTGGTCAAATCCGTGGCTGCTCTGGTAAATGGGGAAGGGATTGAGACTTGGAAGCAGAATCCTTGGATTCAGCAGTTGCTCCGTTGGTGGGGCGTGCTCGGCATGGGGCTTGCCGAACTCAAGTTGGAAATCGATTGGAAGAAAGTGGTGGTTCAGGGGGCCCAGGTATCCTCGGGCGCCGTTGTATCTCAAGTCAAAGGGGCGGCGCAGAATCTCTTTCTCTTTGTTGGCAATATTCTTCTCGTACTTTTCACCTTATTCTTTTTTCTCCGCGACGGAGCCAGTTTCTGTTATCGGCTGCGGCGGCTCCTGCCGATGGATCCGGAACATCAGGAACGTCTATTTACGAATATCGTTAACGCCGTCACAGCGGTGGTGCACGGTTGTTTGGTCGTTGCGATGGTCCAGGGGTTTCTCGCGGGCCTCGCCTACTGGGTCCTAGGGGTGCCGTATGCTATAGTCTGGGGCGTAGCGACTGCCTTTTTCGCGCTTCTTCCCGTCGGAGGCTCGACACTTGTCACGATGCCCGCAGCGATTTATCTTTTCCTGCAGGGTGACATCGTCAGAGGTGTCTTAATGGTGATCTGGGCACTCGGCGTGGTTGGGGCGGTGGATAACGTATTAAAGCCTATATTCATCGGCACGCGGCTCAAACTTCCGATGCTGTTCCTGTTCTTCGGAATTCTCGGCGGGTTGGCGGTCTTCGGTGCGCTGGGACTGATTTTGGGTCCGGTCTTGCTGGCGTTGCTGGCGGCTCTGCTTGATCTCTATATGGAGGAATATGGGAGCGAACCTGCCATGGAGAGTAAGCCGTGATCAGAGAACTGTAGGGTTGTGAATTTTGTACGTGACTAAGCATCTAAAGGAGAGAAAAATGGCGGAAGATATTCAGGTCAAGCGCGAAATCGTTCTAGAAGCCGACGCTGAGACGATGGAAAGGATGCGGAAGGAGGGACATGCGAGAGGCTTTACTGTTTACTGCGATGAAGGAGAGCGCATCGGCGGCGACAATTCAGCGCCGCCGCCGCTAGCTTACTTCGGCCTTTCGCTGGCTTTTTGACTGCTGACCCAGATTTCCCGGTACGGGGAAATGCTCAAAACGCATATCGACAAAGCGAAGGTCTTTGTCACTGCGCGATTCAAGAGCGAAGGATCCGTGTTGCGTGAGACGGTACAAGCAGAGGGCTTGGGCTTTGAGACACGTTGTGAACTGACTTCCAACGAACCGGCGGACAAGGTCGCTAAGGTTGTGCGCAATGCGGAGAACGGCTGTTACGTGATGCAGACGATTCTCAAGCCGACTCCGGTGGAGCGCCAGTTTACCCTCAACGGGGAGGCGTTCGATCCGGAGGCATTCGTTAGCAAGAAATAGATTTTTACGTTCCGAATTTCATGCTGCCAAACATGGTGACAAAAGACCTTATCGCGCCAAGACGCCAAGAACGCAAAGAAAATTCTTGTCATTTCGACCGAAGGGAGAAATCTTTCTGAGATCCCTCGCATTCGCTCGGGATGACAGGCCTCGGCCCGTCACCTTGGCGGCCCCTTCGACTTCGCTCATGACATGCTTTGCGCCTTTGCGCGAGACGCAGTTTTTTCGATCTCTTTTTCATCCCAATATCTTTGGCTAGATTTTAGAGAGGAGATAAGGCATGGCTAAACAGATGGAACTCTTTGGTGTTCAATATAAAGAAGGGTCGTTGGAGCCTAAGACCGCGGAGTTCATCAAATTCGCGGTAA
>JAHKKJ010000528.1 GCA_020027655.1 Deltaproteobacteria bacterium
CAACTGCGGCTGTAACTCCGGCGGCCATCCCGACTGGAACCAGGAGTGGCGCACCCCACTGCGCGATGCGCTGGACGGCTTGCGCGACTCGCTCGCTTTGCCCTTCGAGAAACAGGGCCGGGAGCTTTTAAAAGACCCCTGGGCCGCGCGCAACGATTACCTCAGTGTCATTCACGATCGTTCGACGACGAATGTGGAAAGTTTTTTCGCCCGTCACTCGCTTCGCTCCTTGAGCGCTGCCGAGATGACCACCGCTCTGAAACTGCTGGAGCTTCAGCGTCATGCGATGCTGATGTATGCCAGTTGCGGCTGGTTCTTCGATGAGCTGTCCGGCATCGAAACCGTGCAAGCGATGCTGTTTGCCGGGCGCGCCGTACAGCTCGGGCAAGACCTCTTCGGTGATTCGCTCGAGTCGCAGTTCACGGAGCGGCTCGCTACGGCTCAGAGCAACTTGCCTGAATACGGAGATGGACGGCGCATTTACGAGAAGTTTGTGCGACCGGCCATGGTGGATTGGGAGCAGGTCGGCGCCCACTACGCAGTCAGCTCCCTTTTTGAAGGCTATCCTGAGCGAACGAATATTTACTGCTATCGGACCGAGCGACAAGACTACCAAATCTACGAGGCAGGCCTAGCCAAACTGGCGATGGGCCAGGTGAAGCTGACGTCGGAAATCAGCTGGGAGTCCATTGTGCTCAACTTCGGCGTGCTGCACATGGGCGATCACCACGTCAACTGCGGAGTGCAGGAATCTCTCGGCGACGAGCCCGACCCAAGTCTTGCCCGCGAGGCCGTGGAAGCTTTTCGGCGGGCTGACTTCGCCGTGGTGATTCGTTTCATGGACCGGCGCTTCGGCGAGTCCAATTATTCCCTTTGGTCGCTCTTCCGGGACGAGCAAAGGAAAGTGCTCGAGCAAATCTTGACCGCCAGCCTTGGAGAGGCGGAGGCACTGTATCGCCAAATCTATGAGCGCCGTGCTCCGATGATGCGCTTCCTAACCAACCTGCACATCCCACTGCCCAAGGTTTTTTCTGCAGCGGCAGAGCTGGTGCTCAACGGCTACTTGCGCCAGGCTTTGGAACAGGAAGAAGTCGATGCCGAGCGCGTCAACGCACTGCTGGAAGCCGCAAAACTAGAAGGTGTACCCCTGGACACCGCAACGTTAGAATTCGCCTATCGGCACAAGCTCGAGGGGCTGACCGAACGGCTGATCGTCAACCCCACAGTCGATTTGTTGCAACAATTGGACAGCGCGGCGAGTTTGATTGGCGCCCTTCCCTTTCGCGTCGATTTGTGGAAAATCCAAAACAGCTACTACCGACTTCTTGAAAACATCTATCCAAATATGCAGCGGCAAAAGGAGCAGGGTGATCGAGCAGCGCAAGCCTGGCTAAACGCCTTCAAGGCGTTAGGCCGGAAGCTTGCAGTCAAGGTGAGTTAAAACCCCGGTGGGCGCGGATACACGCCTGCAGCTCTGTTATTGCCAAATCACGGCGCGGTCGGTGATCTCAATCTCCTCCGAGGAGACGAGGGAGCTTGTCCCGTTGTCCCATTGAACGTGTAGCAGTTGTCCCCCTTCTCCCTCGAGTTCATAGACGATCGTGCCCTCGGTGGCAACTCCAATGGTTCCATCGAGATCGAGAATCTCCTGCGCCGCCCGACAGCGGACTCCCCGCAAGCTGACGTCAATCATTTCCTCACTCCCACCGGCGTCAACGCATCGGTTGTTCATTCAAAATAATTTTCTTCCGGAAGGCCGAACTTTAATCACGGATGGTTCATGAAATCAACCACCCCGACGAAACTCGGCTTATTTTAGTGGAATCAACGAGGGCTGAGGGAAAAAACCGACCGGCACAAAGTTGTCGCGCCGTCCTTAGACGATGAGGACCAACCGAAGGTCCATGACATTTGTCAGTGTCGGTCCCGTGATTAGCAAATCGCCGACAGTTTTGAGAAAAGGATACGAATCGTTTCTTTCGAGATAGCTTCGGGCGTCAAGTCCCTGGTCTCTCGCGCGCTGAATCGTTGTCCAGTCAACGATCCCTCCCGCCGCATCCGTCGGACCATCGGTGCCGTCCGTGCCTCCACTGAGCACCACAACTCCCTCTAGACCGTCAATTTCGATGGCCGCTGCCAGGGCGAATTCTTGGTTCCGACCGCCCAAGCCATTACCTCGGATTGCTACCGTCGTCTCTCCGCCGGAAATAATACAGGCTGGAGGGCGAATGGGTCTGGAACTCCACAGGACATCTCTTGCTATAACCACGTGATCAATCGCCACTTTCCTAGCTTCGCCTTCAATGGAGCGCGAAAGAACTAGGGTGTTATATCCTAACGCCTCGGCTTTTTCCTTGGCCGCCACCAGGGCCAACTGGTTGTTGCCAATCAGGAGATTTTGGACCTTGTGAAAAATTGGATCGCCCGCTTTGGGAGTGTCCACGATTTCTCCTGCCGCTCCCTTCTTCAGAAAGCTCGTCACCGCGACGGGAATCATTGTTCCAACACCATAGCGATCAATAATGGACAAACAATCTGCAAAAGTGCTCGAGTCAGGAACCGTCGGTCCTGAACCGATGTTGTCCATGGAGTCGTCGATCACATCCGATAGAATCAGTGATAGAACAGTCGAAGGATAGGCCAGTTCGGCAAGTCGACCTCCTTTGACTCTGGAAATGTGCTTACGGATCGCATTGACTTCTTGAATTCTCGCACCACAGTTCAGAAGGGCCTGGGTAGTTTGTTGCTTATCCTGTAAGCTGAGACCCACAACGGGACACGACAACAGCGCAGAAGCGCCACCAGAAACGAGACAAAGAATCAAGTCCGTTTTTTGAGCCCGCCGCAGCAACTCGATGATGGCTTCTGTGGCGTTGATGCCTGCCTGATCCGGGATCGGATGGTCGGCTTCGACAACCGCCAATTTCTTCAGTGGAACCCTATGCCCCGGTTTGACAATTATGATACCCCCGGCAATCCTTTCGCCCAACAATGCTTCGACTGCGAGAGCCATCCGCGCTGTCGCCTTGCCCGCGCCCACCACGTAGAGATCGCCGTGGTTTGCCAAATTGTAAAGACGTTCGCCGGCGTGGAGAATTTGCCCGTCGATTTGCAGGCGTCGTCCAATTAGCAGCTCCGGATCAGAAGCTACCAGACCAGCGTCAAATATGACTCGTGCGTCGCGCCGTTGCGTTTTTAAGGAGCGCATCGTTCTTTAGGGTTGAGGAACAATCCTCCCTCGAATTGAGCTGGCCAAAAACAAAACCAGGAAGTCCGATTCTCGGACCTCCTGGTCGGAAGGAGACAATTGCTTTCGAGAAAGGAAAACTATCGAGTGGGAGCTGTGACAGTGAAAAGCTTAAACCCGCCAAAGCCATATTCACCGATAACCTTGCCGGTGAATCCATCATAGATATCGATGAGCATGTTTTTTTCCGGATGGCCGGCGAGGTAGCGGGAGAAGATTTCTATAAATTCCTCTTTCTCACCCGTGGTAGCCTGCATGAACCCTTCTCCCACGTAAAGCCGATGAGGTCTTTTGCTACCATCGAGTCTAAGCCAGTAATGCAGACCGTTGGAACCGAGCTTATCCAACCAGATTTTGTACTCGGAAACGCGTGCCTGAATCTCTTTAAAACTCAAACTCTGAGCTGAGCCTAGGACAGGGAACAGCAGCGCGAACACCAGGACAATGGCTGCTGCTTTTTGTCTGTTTCGCATTGCTGTTCCCCCTCCAGCAGATCGTTCTAGTTAACTTTTATTTCGACGCGCCGGTTCTTCGATCGACCTTCCGCGGTCTTGTTATCTGCGATCGGTTTGGACTCTCCAAATCCCTGACCGGAGACTCGGCCGCCCTCCACATTCTTCTTCACAACGTAATCCCTAACCGACATCCAACGCCGATCGGACAACTTCAGATTGATCTTTGTTCTCGTCCATAAACGCAACCAACCGATCAAGGATCTTCGCTGCCTCGGGCTTGATGGTGCTTCGGTCGAAATCGAATAGCACATCATCCAGTATAATCGTCCGCTCTACCTTCGGCGCCGGTGGCGGTGGCGGTGGTGGCGGTGGCGCCGGCTTTGGTTTCGGCGGCGGTGGCGGAGGAGGAGGAGGAGGTGGTGGTGGTGGTGGTGGTGGTGGCGGCGGCGGTGGTGGCTCCGGCGTGAGTAAATAGGCTAGTCCGCCGCAAAGCAAAGCGCCGCTCACTATGCCGATCGCTACTCCGGCGGGTATGCTTTTGTCTGAATGGTCTGCTATCGCGCCCCCGGTTCCCCCGCCAACAAACCCGCAGGCCGCGGCAGCAGATAGTGCAGCTTGATTTTTTGTCATCCCCGCACAGCCCGTTAGGAAAAAACCAAGCGCGCTGATGGCTAAGTATTTGTTTTTCTCCATCGCTCCCTCCCAGAAAAAAAATTTACAAATTTTCGGCCAAGGTAGTACAAGCAATTTCCCTTGTCAAGGAAAAAATGGGTAATTTTGTCACATTTTCCCCGCCTTCCAACCTAACCGGCGGCAAAAGGGAACACAACATCTAGTGTTACGATTCGATATATGTCAGATTTGACACAAGTTCTCGGGTCCGCTATGTACTGTCGAAAGTCCACTTAGCCCTCGCGACTTGGTAACAAAGCAGCAAACGCCAACCGAGGTTCGCCGGAGGGAAATAACCGATGGTATACACAAAAGGGCTTAGTTGCCGCGTCTTCCTCCTATTTTTTCTGGCTCTTTCCGGCTGTCAAACCGTGGAATACACGGGGCGGTCACAAGTCAATCTCATATCCGAGTCCCAGGAAAAACAGTTGGGCACCGAAGCCTATGAAGACATTCTTAAGAAGACCCCGATTTCAAAGCGTAGCGATTGGCAAACGCAGCTACAACGCGTCGGGCAGCGAATTGCCGCCGCAGCGGCGCGACCGGATTATCAATGGGAATTTAAAGTCCTCCAGGGCAAAGAGGTGAACGCATTTTGCTTACCCGGCGGGAAGGTGGCTTTCTGGGAAGGTATCATGCCGGTCGCCCAAGACGATACTGGCGTCGCGGTGATTATGGGACATGAGGTTGCGCATGCGCTTGCGCGCCACGGTGCCGAGCGCATGAGTCAGTCTATGAGCGCACAGCTGATCGGACAGATTCTTACCGCTGGAGTCGGTATGGCAAACCCCGCACTTGCAGAGGACTTCGCCCAGCTTTACGGCCTGGGGGCATCTGTGGGCGTCATTCTTCCTTGGGGTAGGGCTCAGGAGTCCGAAGCCGATCACATCGGCCTTATCCTGATGGCCAAGGCCGGTTACGATCCTGCGGCCGCCGTGGGGTTTTGGGAAAGGATGTCCAAGGTCCAACAAGGTGGGAAGCCCCCCGAGTTCCTATCCACTCACCCCAGCGACGAGACTCGAATCAATCAAATCAAACAGTGGTTACCTGAAGCCCAGAAGTATTACAAAGCCCAAAAGTAAATAAAGAGTCGATGGCTCCGATCGCCGTCCTGTCGCAGATCAACAAATCGGGATGTGAAAGACGGAGGCCCTGTAGCTGCTGAGAGGAAGCACCTATCTTTGAGGGCAAATCTCTTCAAGTGCAGATTACAACGAAAGTACCAGAGCAGATCAGTCGGACTTCGCGACTGTCATCACGAAGTCCGACTGATCGATAACTAAAACTAACTGGAAGGTAAGATTACGCCCGAACGCCCGGCGTGCCTTGGTCAATCATCCACTGCTTGGGCGCTGTAAGATTGACCCGCTTGTTTTCGACGGTCTGGTCCTTCGCGGTGACGCGAAGGATTTCAAGCGGCTCGCTTTCAAACCAATACTTAAACTCGCGCGGGATCAAGATTCCCTCGCCTTTCTTGAACTCGCCGATCAGCTTGTCGCCTTCGCCGTAGAATTTCACAGCGCCGTTCATCACATACCAGAAGGCATCGTCGCCGGTGTGGGTATGGAGGTTGTTTTCGCCGCCGTCCTTCACGACCTGGACCATGACTTTCATGAGATCGCTATTGCATACCATCATCGACTTCTTGACCCCCTCGAATTCGGGAGTCTGATATTTAAAGATTTTCGCTTCCTGCGCCATAGCGCCACCTCTTTTATTAAAATTTTGCTTGTATCACCAAGCTTCCTTTACCTTAGTCCTGTCGGGGATGGATCGTCAAGGCCAAGCCTAGCTGCTGGGGCAACGACTTGTTAACTTCACCCGTGTCACTGTATTACTTAGTCCCAGGCCGACAAAGATAGCCGCAAGGGAGAAGCGTTATGACTAAGCGATTCACTGCCTGGGTTGTTATTGCACTATTTCTGACCTGCCCCGCTATCGCGACTACGCAAAATATACCGGTCTTGAATTTGGGTTTTAGCGGCAGTGGGATTGGCGCCGATCTCCTCAAGGTAACCGAGCGGGCTAATCTTTGGCGCAAACACGGCGTCGATGTGAGGCCGATCTACTTGACGAGCGGGACGTTAATGGCTCAGACGCTGTCAGCCGGGGATATCGGTTTGGCCGGATTCGATGTCACAGCGATGCTAAACCTGGGTGTTTCCGGCGCCACCGACATTAAAGTCATATCGGTCATGATCAACCGTTTGGAGCCCTTCTTCGTCGTGAGAAAAACAATTAATACTCCCGCCGACCTCAGAGGAAAAACAGTCGCCATCAGCCGCTACGGTTCGGGCTCGGACATTATCACCCGCGTCATCCTCCGTTACTGGAAGCTCGATCCCGACAAGGATGTGCGGATATTGCAGTCCGGCAACACACCCAGCCGAATCGCTGCGCTGATGGGCGGACATATGGACGCGGCGATAGTCAGCTCTACCCAGGTACAAAAAATTCTAGCCAGCGGATGCTGTCGGGTTTTTGCCGACCTTGCCGAACTGCCGCTCGATTATGCGAACTACGGAGTCGTTGTCGACGGTTCGTTGCTCAAAACCCAAAGGGCCAACGTCCGCCGCTTCCTGGAGGCTTTGACGGAAGGAATCTTCGTGTACAAGACCAAGCCGGAAATTGCCAAAGCCGTGCTGCGGCAAAGCCTCGACGAAGCTGACGTCGGACCGGTTTACGAGCGGCTCGTAAAGAGTATGAATCCATATCCCCTTCCCGAGGCCAAGGGTATTCAGACGGCCCTCGATGCGCTCTTGACTCCCAAAGCCCGCGGCGCCCGCGCGGAAGCTTTCATGGACACAAGTTTGATGGAGGAAATAAAGAAGAGCGGCTTTATCGACCGGCTTTACGCAAAAGCGAGCTGACCTTTGAGTCCCATGATCCTCACGAACGCCCTTGTAGTGCCGATGACGGAAAGGCGAAAGTCGTTCCGTGGCTACGTGCGTGTCAAACAGGGTGTCATCGCGGAAGTCAGCGAAGGCTCCCCCGCAACGATCGTCAATGACGAAGAAATCATAGACGGCGCCGGCTGCGTCTTGATGCCGGGTCTAGTCAATGCTCATACTCATCTTTATCAAGTCTTGCTACGCGCCGTATGGGAAGATCTCCCGCTCTTGACCTGGCTTAAACGGATTTACGGCGCGGCTCAGGTCCTTCGCCCGGAGCACTTCTATGCCGGGACGACGCTAGGTTGCATCGAAGCTATTCAAAGCGGCGTCACGACGCTTTGCGAACACAATTTTCTCAATCCTCATCTTAAGTGCG
>JAHKKJ010000529.1 GCA_020027655.1 Deltaproteobacteria bacterium
AAGCGGAGAAGATGGTTGAGGCGGTGCGCGCCAAGAGGTTACCGGTCGCTTATCTCACTTTCGAGGCCGAGCAACACGGTTTCCGAAAGGCCGAGAATATCAAGCGAGTGCTAGAGGCGGAGTTGTACTTCTATTCCAAGGTCTTCAACTTCGAATTGGCCGATCCCGTTGAGCCGGTGAAAATCGAGAATTTAGACAGAATCAGTAGTGAAGGTCATTTGGCATAAGACGCTGGGCGTCGCTGAGATCTAAGTCCTAATAGACAGTTGATCTCTGTGCCATTTGGCACTAGAATCAGTGCCAAAGTGAGTCTTACCGGAGGAATTGGCGATGTTGCACACGGAAGCTCTAGTTGAAGCGCTCGGCGGAAAAAAGGTTTTCAAGCGGCGGATAGTTAACGTGGACCAACTGAGGGAAACAGTTAAGGCAGGCTTACCCTATGCCTCCCTCGAGGCGCTCATAGGCAAATTTGGCCTTGCGCGCGAAGAGGCGGCGGCAGCCTTGCATTTACCGCAACGGACAATCGCGCGGCGCAAAAAGGAGCAGAAACTGCAGGCTGACGAATCGGACAGATTATTGCGACTTGCCCGAGTCGGCGCCCAGGCAGCGGCCACTTTAGGAAGCGAGGAAAAGGCGGTTCAGTGGCTTCGACGGCCGAACCGCGCGCTAGGAAACCATGCTCCGTTGGATCTCATTGGTAGTGATATCGGCACCCGGCAGGTTGAGGAGGTGCTGGGCCGAATCGAGCACGGCAATATAAGCTAGTGCGAGTCTGGCGTATCTGTTCCAGAGCGCACCGGCGTTTTGATGGCGAGGGTGCTCGCCGGTATGGTGGACGGTGGAATCACACGGGCACTTCCGTGGTGTACACTTCAGGCTCATTGTCTCTAGCCGTCTTGGAGCTTTTTGTTCACGTGGACATCGATACAGCTCCGGGCGACCTGGTTGCGATTCAAGTCGACATCCCCGATACCCTGACGATTGAGACCGTAAAGATCGAGCGTCTGCCAAGGGATTGGCGTCGTTACCCAGGACCGGAAGCCCTGAAAGACATTGGCACAGCATGGGCATCAAAGGCTTCTACAGCGATATTAGCCGTGCCGTCGGCAGTAATTCCCGAAGAGCGGAATTACCTTCTGAATCCGGCCCACCGGCATTTCAAGCGAATTCGCCTCCGCAAGCCGGCAGCCTTTCGTTTCGATCCGCGCATGTGGAAATAAAGGAGACTAAGAATGTATTCGACAGACACCAAGTCCAGCCATCAAATTTGACCGATAGTCACTAGTTCTATGACCCTACGATTATTTGACACATACGCGCGTGCGGTGCGCGACTTTGAACCTCTCGATCCCTCCGAAGTCCGCATGTATGCCTGCGGGCCGACCGTGTACGATTACGCGCATATCGGTAATCTGCGCACGTATGTTTTCGAAGATATCCTCCGTCGGGTACTCGAATTCAACGGCTACCAAGTCAGACACGTAATGAACATTACCGATGTGGGCCACTTGGTATCCGACGCGGATACGGGCGAAGATAAAATGGAGCTGGGCGCTCGTCGCGCGGGAAAATCGGCTTGGGAAATCGCTGATTATTATACACAGGAATTCAGGCAAGATCTGAACCGTCTGAATATTCTTGAACCGACGATTTGGTGCAAGGCTACCGATCACATTCCAGAGCAGATCGAGATGATCCGCTGCATCGAGGCAAAGGGCTTCACCTACCGCACATCCGACGGGATCTATTTTGACACTTCCCACCTAGCCGACTATGGACACCTCGCGCGGCTGGATACGAGCGGCTTGCGGGCAGGAGCACGCGTTGATAAAGGCGAAAAGCGCAACCCGACAGACTTTGCTCTGTGGAAGTTTAGCCCGCCCGATCAAAAGCGCCAGATGGAATGGGACAGCCCATGGGGTATCGGTTTTCCCGGATGGCACATCGAATGTTCCGCTATGTCAGCCAAGTACCTGGGTACTTTCTTTGACATTCATTGCGGCGGCGAAGATCACGTTCCGGTTCACCACACGAATGAAATCGCGCAGACCGAGGCTTGCCATGGAACGCGTCTCGCCAACTTTTGGATGCATGGTCATTTTTTGCTTTTCGAGCAAGCGAAGATGGCGAAATCGGCCGGCGATTTCTTGCGTACGCAGACCTTGATCGATCGGGGATATGATCCGCTGGCATATCGGTACTTTTGCCTGGGCGCTCATTATCGAGCGAAGCTGAGCTTTACCTGGGAAGCGCTCGATGCAGCCGCCACTGCGTTGCAACGCTTACGGACGACGGCGCATGACTGGGGACAGCCCGGAAAGGCTAACCTGACGTACGTAAATAGGTTCAAAGGGCAAATCAACAAAGACTTGAACATGCCGCGCGCACTGGCAGTGGTATGGGAGTTGGTCAAAGACGATTTGTCCCCTTCAATCAAGAAGGCCACACTCTTACAGTTTGACCGAGTGTTGGGATTGCGGTTGGCGGAGTGGCAGCCGGAAGAGGCCGTTATACCGCGCGAGATAATGGCGCTCGTCGAGGAGCGTGAGAAGGCACGCAGCGCAAAACAGTGGAAGGACGCGGATGAGCTGCGCGAGCGGGTCCGACAGGCTGGATACGAAATCGAGGACACGCCGAAGGGGCCAAAGATTAAGGTAGCGAAGCAGGAGAGATTCTGATGAGTAAGCTATTTACATCGATGAGCCTTGGTAAATAATAGATCCATGAAGTTTAAGACGGTCATCTTCGATTTATTTGGGACATTGGTGGATGACTTTGTGTCCTCGGTCGGCCAAATGCATCAGGAGATGGCCGCGGCTCTTGCTCTGCCTTATGAACAATTTATTCGTTTGTGGGGTCAAACGGCGAAACTGCGCATTATCGGCGCTTTTGACACGGTAGAAGCTAATATAAAATACGTTTGCGATACCATGAACGTGCACCCGGGAGCTGAACAAATTTCAAACGCAGTTGAGATCCGGATGAAATACATACGACAGGCACTGCAACCCAGGCCCGATGCCGTTACTACTCTGCGCCAATTAAAGGAACAGAGCTACAAAATAGGGTTGCTCAGCAATTGCTCCATCGAGATCCCTATCCTCTGGCCGGAAACAACCTTTGCTAATTTAGTTAAAAGCCCTGTCTTCTCCTCCCGGGAACACCTCAAGAAACCGGACCCTCGTATCTATCATCTCGCATGTGAGCGTCTCGGCGCCACGCCTGAAAATTGCCTTTATATCGCTGATGGAGAAGACCACGAGCTAGCCGCTGCGGCTAAGGTCGGCCTGCACCCGGTGCTGATTCGAACATCTGTACAAAAAACTAGCGGTGGATCGCATCAAGAAGCTAGAGAATGGCAGGATACCACTATCGCTGGTTTGGCTGAGGTGTTGAACCTAGTAAACAGCTAGCCAAGGATATTTGAAGTTTTCGGTTGAATTTTGGAGTACGGAATCGGGAAAAAGATCAATCGCGCGAAGACGCAAAGCACGCCAAGTTCGGAGAAATAAAAAAAATATTATCCTTTGCGCTCTTGGCGTCTTGGCGCGATAAACTTTGTTGATCGGTCTCTTGAACATTTGAAAACGTAAGAAGCAAAGCACGGGAGCGGCGATGAAGAAGCATCAAGTAATCGAACTTGAGCCGAAAGCCCGTATTCTTGACAGGGCGAGAAAGTATATTGCATCTGTCGAATCATTCCTTGACGACGGGGATCGGGCTGTTTCTCTGCTGCTGAGGGCGATGAAGCACGCGGACAAAGATCTCAAACGCGAGATCATCCTGGTTCTCGGCTCCTTTGCCAAGGAAGAGTGCGTTTGGCCTCTGTACGATATGATGACTGACTCATCGGAAAATGAGGATGTCCGGCACGATGCCGCTATCCAGTTGAGTGTGATCGGTCCACTCCTTAAAGAC
>JAHKKJ010000530.1 GCA_020027655.1 Deltaproteobacteria bacterium
AGCCGAGACGTGCGCACGGTCATCGTCGATGGCGAAACGCTGGTCGACAATGGCAAGTATCTTCGCCTGGACGAAGAAGAGTTTCTGGAGAAGGTTCAAGCCAAGGGCGAACAGGTCTGGGACAGCGTGCCGAAGTGGCACTGGACTGGAAAAAGTATCGATGAGGTGGTGCCGCCGGCGTTTACGATGCGGTAGTGGGAGAATTCCGGCCAAACTCACATGAGACTGATTGAATCCGGTCGCGCAAGGTAACCTAAACCCTTGGCCAGAATAAATTCAGGAACTCGACGACTCCGGATTCCGGTACGCGGTAGTGAATAAGAATATTTGCTGAAGGATAGAGGTAGCTTGGCGATGCGGGGTCATAAAAGCTCGGCATGCGTCGGGGCAAATTAGGATTTTGCACGATGGCAGCCTGCGCTTGTTCAAGAGTTTCTAGATCGCGAGCGCTCACGGACTTTTCGAAGACGGAAAGCTCATCGAGAAATTGTCGTGTAAACAGATAGTCAGCCACGCAAGAGGCCCTTTTTACGGGCAGCGGTTAAGATTCTCTTGACGATAGGTGCTCCCGATAGCTTGAGTGTTTTTCTTTGCTTCACTTCATCCAACGATAGCCGCATGGCCCGCAGCGCTTCGGGATCTTGCCAAAGCCGAGTTACAGCCTTTAGAGTTTGTAGCTGTTCAAAATTGACAATGACGGCTTTAGGCACTCCGTGCTTGGTAATGATCACCTGATCTCCTTCTTCGACTTCGTCAATGATGGTCAAAAGCTTCTGTTTCGCCTCGCTTGTAGTTAGGTACCAGTCCATGATTCGCTCCTACAGGAAAGTGTAGAAAGATCCATTAATCCTTGCAAGGCAGAAAAACCGGCTGGACAAGATCACCAAGTGCCGCCGGGTAAGCACTATTAGCCCTGAGACCGATAAGGCGACGAGAAGTAGGGTCAGCGTCTTGAACGTGCCGGAGTCGGTGTATATTCTTTAAGGTGTGAACGATCAAACAACAGAGCGACAAGAGATGGATCTCTTACACAGCCAGTACCAGGCTCTCCTCGAAATCTCGGAGGCGATCGCCTCGCACCGGGACCTCGACCAGCTTTTTCATGATCTTGCGCCCCGCCTGCACCGCGTCCTGGAATTCGATTTTGCTAATCTGATTCTATACGAGCCGGGACGTCAGGCGATGAAGTCCCATGTTCTGGAGACCCCCGATCCTAATTACACCTGCCCTCCCGGAGAATGTCCGATGGAGACGCCGGGCGGTTGGGTGCGCGAGACGCAAGAGCCCTGGGTGGCCTCCGATCTTGAAAACGACACGCGATTTCCGGATGTGGCTCGATGGCTTGGCGATCGCGGAATCCGATCGCTCTGTGTTGTTCCCGCCACCACCGCATTGAGGAAACTGGGTGCGCTGGCCTTTGGCAGCAAAGTGGCAGCCGCTTATTCCGATATCGATGTGATTTTCTTACAGCAGGTCGCTCGACAGGTAGCGGTTGCGGTGGACAATGCGCTTAACTTCGAGCAGGCGCAGTCGGTTCAGCAACAACTCAAGGAAGAGCGTGATCGTTTGAGCCTCTTGCTGGAGGTGAACAATACGGTCGTATCCGTGCTTGATTTGCACGAATTGTTAAACGCGGTCTCCGCGTCGTTGCGGCGCTTGGTGCCGCATGAATATGCCAGCCTCTCTCTCTACGATCCCGAAGCCCAGACTCTGCAGATTCACGCTTTGGATTTTCCGGTCAGCAAGGGCCTGCTCCAGGAAGGTCTCACGGTGCCCGTCCAGGGTTCACCCACAGGCCGGGCTTTAACCACACGCCAACCCGTCTTTATAACCCGCGGCGATATGGAGCAATTCGGTTCCGACATCGCCCGGCGCATCCTCTCCGAAGGGCTTAAGTCTGGGCTTTGCTTGCCCTTAATTTCTCATGGCCGGCCTCTCGGCACACTGGTGGTGGCGAGTCTACAGGAGGAGAATTTCCCTGAGAAGGACGCGGAATTACTTCAACATGTCGCCAATCAAATAGCGATTGCCGTAGAAAACTCACTGGCGTACCGCCAGGTCGTGGACCACGCGAATAAACTCAGCGAGGAAAAACTCTATTTGCAAGATGAGATTCGTACCGAATACAACTTCGAAGAGATTATCGGTGAAAGTCCAGTTTTAAAGAAAGTCCTGGAACAGTTGCAGACGGTGGCGCCGACGGATTCGACGATTCTCGTTCTGGGTGAAACCGGCACCGGAAAGGAATTGATCGCGCGCGCCATCCACAACCTCAGCACGCGCCGCGAGCGGACGCTCGTGAAAGTGAACTGCGCCGCTATTCCGACCGGGCTCCTCGAAAGCGAACTGTTCGGGCATGAGAAGGGCGCTTTTACCGGGGCCATTGGGCAACGAGTCGGCCGGTTCGAACTGGCGCACCGAGGCACGCTCTTTCTGGACGAGGTGGGCGACATTCCCCCGGATCTCCAGCCTAAACTGCTGCGTGTTCTTCAGGAACAAGAGTTCGAGCGTATCGGCAGCTCGCGCACGATCCGTGTGGATGTTCGCCTGGTGGCCGCCACCAATGTGGACCTGGCACAAAAGGTGACAGAAAATCAGTTTCGCAGCGATCTCTATTACCGGCTTAACGTTTTTCCTGTGATCATCCCTCCGCTGCGCGATCGGCGCGAAGACATCCCGCTGCTTGCGCGCTACTTCGCGCAAAAGCATGCGCGGCGGATGAAAAAACCCATCGATTCGATCGCCGCTAAAGCCATGACAGCTTTGACGGAATACCACTGGCCCGGCAACGTGCGCGAGCTCGAAAACTTCATCGAACGCGGCGTTATCCTTTCCCGCGGCGCGGAGCTGCAAATTCCCCTCGCTGAATTGAAAGAAAGAACAAAGGTCGCACCGCTCGCCCATTCAGACGGTTTTGCGACTCTGGAAAACGCGGAACGTGAGCACATCGTGCGCGCCCTCAGCGAAACGAATTGGGTAATCGGCGGCCCCACGGGTGCGGCGGCCAGGCTCGGCATGAAACGGACAACTCTTCAGTCGCGGATGATCAAGCTCGGCATTACGCGTCCTAACTAAAGCCAAACTCAATATTCTACCGGTTGTCGTTTTTACCCTGCAGTATGCTCATCTCCTCGTTTGGTCCGGTCAAGAAAAGTTTTGGGTCCTCCTTTAATTTTCCCTTTAATCCTGCACAATTTAATAGGAGGCCCTAAAAAATTCACAAAAGGTGCGGCGGCTGGCTGAATTGCCGGACTGAGACCGCGAACGCAGTTTTTTAGAGTCCCATTTGTCGATTTTGGGCTCCCCTGAACGACTACAGGGTGTAGAGAGCAATCCACGAATTACATCATCGAAACGGGAGGAACCTGTGAAATACATCTGCCTTGGATACATGGATCCGAAAAAGTGGGAAACGATGTCCGAACGCGAGCGGAACGCCATGATCGATGAGTGCTTCGCCTACGACGACGTGCTTCGAAAGAAAGGTCACTTTGTTGGTGGGGAAGCGCTCCAAAGCGCTGGGAACGCCACCACCCTGCGATGGAAGAACGGCAAGGTGTCCATCACCGATGGCCCATTTGCTGAAACAAAGGAACAGTTGGGCGGAATCCTGGTGCTTGAGGCCAATGATCTGAACCACGCCATCCAGTTGATGTCGAAGCACCCAGGGGTGAAGGCAGGACCTTTCGAGATTCGCCCGGCTGAGGACTTGACCGAAATGATCCACGCAAGCGAGCGGCGGCGCTCACAAACAAATGGCGAATAAATACGAAAAACAGAAAGATGGAAATGCTGCTTCAAAACAAGAACGCGGTGATCTACGGGGGCGGTGGTGCGATTGGCGGCGCGGTGGCCCGTGCCTTCGCCCGCGAGGGGGCGAAGGTCTTCCTCGCCGGTCGCACGCTGGC
>JAHKKJ010000531.1 GCA_020027655.1 Deltaproteobacteria bacterium
TGAGATGAAACGCATCGATGGCGCGGTGGTTTTGGAAGCGCCCGATCCGCACAGCGGCATGACCTACTTTTACGATAAAAAGCTCGGATGCCGGATCAATACGGCGACCTTCCAGGGGCAGAATATCCAGCACAGATTAGACCATATGGATCAGCTGGCGATCGATATCCATGTGTTGACCATTCCAGCCCCCGGCGCAGACCGTTTTGAAGGCGAGGGCGCTAGTAACCTTGCGCGGATCGCAAACAACGCCGTCGCGGCAATTTGCCGGAAATATCCCAAGCGCTTTATCGGATTCTTCACCTTGCCGACCTGCTCAATCAACGATTCGCTCGATGAGCTGGAGCGAAGTGTGAGCGAGTTGGGACTGAGCGGCTTTGGCTGCTTCGCGAATCTCAACGGCAAACCCCTGGACCGTGAAGAGCTGTTTCCGATCTATGAACGGCTGGCACGATACAAGCTGCCCGTCTATATCCATCCCACCGCTCCTTTATCTACCGAGGCCACAGGGATCGATATCATGCCCACTTTGATCTTCGGCTGGGCTTTTGACAGTACGGTAGCCATGACCCGCTTGGTCTATGGCAGGGTGTTGGAAAGATTTCCGGAGATCACCTTTGTCGTGGCCGACGTGGGTGGTGTGCTGGCATTCTTCGCCCAGAGGGCGATCAATATCTACAGCGGCCGTACGGAGGAAATCCGGCAGAGATATGGATTGCAGGAAAACCCGCTCGATTCGTTCAGGAGATTTTATGTCGACACCGCAGATCACCCCGCGTCGACGTTAAAGTGTGTGAAAGACTTCTTTGGAGTCGACCGGCTTGTGCTCGGGACGAACTATCCGTACGGGCCTGAAGAAGGCTGCCTGCTGGTCAAAAACAGTTTGAAAGCTATCGAAGGACTGGAGCTAAGCAAAGATGAAAAAGAAAAAATCCTCGGCGGCAACGCCCAGAGGATTCTCGGTTTAGGAGGATTATGAACTTCAATAAATCGGCGCGACCGGTCATCATGGGACGAAACGGAATGGTTTCGGCGGGCCACAGTCTTGGAGCCTTGGCAGGAGTCAGAGTCCTGCAGGAAGGCGGCAACGCCATCGATGCGGCGCTTGCGGCGGCGTTTGTGATGGCGGTGGTGAAGCCCGAAGCGTGCGGCCCGGGCGGGGATCTTTTTGCGCTGGTCTTTATGAAGAAGAACGGCAAGGTCGAGGCGATTAATTCCAGCGGCCCGGCGCCTGCCAGGGCGAGCATCGACTATTTTCGGGAACAGGGACTAAAGAGTGTTCCGACCTCGGGTCCGTTGAGCGTGGCGGTGCCCGGGGCGGTCGACGGTTGGCTCGAACTTCACAGAAAGTATGGCACTAAGGATCTGAGCCGGCTTACGTCTGATGCGATTACTCTCGCCCGTGGCGGGTTCCCGCTCCATTTGGAACTGGCGGAGGCGATTGAGGAGTTGAGCTCTGAGTTTCCCTGGGTTGACCGCTGTTTTCGCCAACCGATCGGGGAGCCCACACCCGGAAAACTTATCGTTCAAAAAGGGCTGGGAGACGTCCTGGCAAAGATTTCACTCAACGGCCGTGATGGATTTTACAGCGGCGAGGTCGCGGAGACTATCTGCCGAACACTGAAAGCCGAGGGCGGCGTGCTAGCGCAAGACGATTTGCAAGGCAATGTAGCACGGTGGCTCGAACCCCTCAGCGCGAGCTATAGGGATTATCTGGTCTTTGAGCAGCCCCCGGTATCTCAGGGATTCATGGTTTTGGAAATGTTGAATATCATCGAGGCGTGGCCGTTCCATACGGGAGAACTGAGTCGCACGGACAGCATTCACTATCAGGTGGGAGCTAAGAAGCTCGCCTTTGAAGATCGCATCCGCCATCTCGAAGACCCCGCGTTCGGCGATCCAAAAATTCCAATGCTTATTTCGAAGGAGTATGCGGCAAAACGACGAGACCTGCTTGCCGACGCGATTCGGCGACCGCAGACGGCTGGCGCCGCGCTGGGAGGGGATACCACCTATCTCTGCGCCACAGATCGCGACGGCAATGCGATTTCGTTGATCCAAAGTATCTTCGCGGCTTTTGGTTCCCGCGTGATCGCTGGGGATACGGGCGTTATCATGAACAATCGGCTTTGCAGCTTCGGGCTCGATCCGAGCAAAGCGAATTCGCTAAAACCGGGCAAACGACCGGCGCACACTCTAAACACCTATATGGTCTTCAAAGGCGGTGAGTTTTTTGCGGTAGGCGGGAGCCCAGGCGCGGATGAGCAGCCGCAAACAAATCTGCAAGTTCTTTACAATATTATTGACTTAGGTATGGATCCTCAAGCAGCAGTTGAAGAGCCACGCTGGAGTCATCAGCCCGGCACGCCGCCGCGGGACCAAGTTCCTGAGCAGTTACGGATGGAAGCCGGTTTTGACCCTCGGGTTATCGACGATTTGCGCATGCATGGCCACAAGATTTCGGTGGTGGATCGCTGGTCTTTCGGCAGCGCTAAGGTGATCGTCAAAGACGGTAACACCGGAACGTGGATGGCAGGCGCCGATCCCCGACGAGAAGGTTATGCACTCGGGTGGTAGAGTCGCAATAATCATGATCGCGACTTCGAGTCCAACTGGAAACGGCCGCTATCGGTGACCCGCTGGGGAATATCTTATGCACTGGCGCTGCGTGCCATCGGTCAGTCCTTGGAAGCGCAACAAACAAAAGATTTCGATCTTTCTGCTTCGAGACGGCGTAAGAAGCGCAAGCTTATAACCGAGCCCGCTAACTCGATAAGTCAGGGTTTGTGGATCCGCTGTACAATTAGGAGTGGCACTTCGGCTGCGATCAGTTGAACGGGGGAAACAATGGAACGGGTCGGAATGATTGGCGTGGGAGCGATGGGACTGGCGCTTTTGGAACGGCTGAAACTCGCGGGTGTGCAGGCAACGGTTTATGACAGCTATCCGCCAGCCCTTGAAGCTGGGCGCGCACTGGGCTGTGAGATCGTATCGAGCGCAGCCGATGTCGCGAGACGGTCGACGCTTATAGACGTCGTCGTGCGCACGGATGAGGACGTTGTGCAGTGCATGACTGGTCGTGATGGGGTCTTAGCGGGAGCGGCCTCCGGAACGCTGGTTCTCCTTCACAGTAGTATCCTGCCGCAGACCGTCCGGCAAATAGAAGCAGCGGCGCAAGCGAAAGCGGTATTGGCTATCGACGCATGCATGACGGGTGTTCCTGCTACGGTGCGGGCGGGCGAATTATGCTTCGTGGTTGGTGGCGCGAAGGATCTCGTCGCCCGTGCGGAACCCCATTTGCTCAAGATGGGCAAGCAGGTATTTCACATGGGGCCCATAGGTACAGGTGCCGTCGCCAAACTGATCAAGAATATGGTCAGCGGCTCTGAGACGCTCATCGTCCACGAAGCGATTCAGATCGGATTGGCCGGTGGCATACCCTATCCTCAAGCGCTGGAAATGATGCGCCGGACCGGTCATGACAGCGTGTTGAATCGTTGGCAAAGAACTTTCGATCCGTCCGGAGAGAATCCGCTGCCCAAAAGTGGCCGAAACGTAATGAACAAGGACATTCCGCTGGTTTGTGATCTTGCGAAACTCTACGGTCTTGATGTTCCGATCACGGAGCAGCTTGGGAAAGCCGCCGCGCGGATCGTCAAGGCAAACGAGTCGAAGTGATCTCTAAGATTCTAGTGTCCCTTCAGACGTGGAAAGCCGCTTACCTCCAGACAAGAAGAAGTATTGTCATGCCCGCGAAAGCGGGCATCGAGGAGGATCGCACGGATCAAGTATGCAAAGACGGAAGGGAGCTGGTGAGTCTGGGCTCTATCCCGCTGCATGCTAACTCGGTTCACCAGGTAGCGAAATGAAATTCAGTCTCTTTACTGAAATTCAATGTCCAGCGG
>JAHKKJ010000092.1 GCA_020027655.1 Deltaproteobacteria bacterium
GCAGCACAAAGCCGAACTGCGCCCATAGTGAAAGCTTTATCCCATGAGGAGAACGCCAATGCATTTAACGCGACCCCTATGGACCCTCTTGATTCTCGCGAGCGCTGTACTCTATTTCGTCTCCGCCCGCACAGCGTTCACAGCCAGTGGGTCCATGTCTGTTTCACAGCTAGCCCTCTACCAGGGAGCCGACCGAGAGAAGATTCTCATCGAAGGTGCCAAGAAAGAAGGGGCATTTATGCTCTACGGCTCTCACACCTGGTATCGAACCGTCGCCAAGGAATTCGAGAAGAAATATCCTTTCCTCAAAGTTTCCGAGTTTCGCACCGATGGCAGGAACCTCATCAAGCGGGCAGTTGAAGAGATTAAGGCCGGCCAGTATATCGCGGATGTCATCGCGACCACCGGGGAACAGATGGATATCATGAGACGGGAGGGCGTATTTCAAGAACACTATGTACCGGACGCGGTTCATTATCCGGATGATGTCAAAGTGAAAGGAAAAAACGGGTTTTACTATATTGGGCACTACGAGACGTACGCCAGCTTAGGATTCAACACCTCGGTGATTTCTCCAGCCGAGGCGCCAAAAACGATGAACGATCTATTGAACTCGAAATGGAAAGGGAAAATGTCTATCGTCAGCACCACCACGGGGACTCGATGGATTGGCAATACGCTGGAATCCATGGGACGTGAGTTCCTTGAGAAGATGGCGGAGCAGGATGTGAAGGTACAAAACATGTCAGGCGCGGCCCTGGCCGGCCTGGTTGTATCTGGCGAGGTGCCTTTATCGCCGACGATTTTTGACGCCAACATCACGCAGGCAAAACAGAAAGGCGCGCCGGTGGAATGGCGGCCCTTGGAGCCCGTCGTAACCACGGTCGCCTATTCCGGGTTGATCGTGAAGGCGCCCCATCCCCATGCCGCCCTTCTGTTCCTCGACTATATTCATTCCAAAGAAGGACAACAGCTCATCATGAAGGGCGGGCTCTGGTCGCCGCGCGAAGACATCGGTTCGTTGGCGCAGAAGTTTAAAAAGTCCTACATCGATGAAAAGTACTCAGTCGAGGAGGCGGAGAAAAAATACGCCGAGTGGGACAAGCTGATGCAGCAGCTCTTTATCCGGAGAAAGTGAGCCGTTCCCGCGATAGGGGTCTGACGTTAAATTCAAGTGTTCAAAACGAATTACAACGGATTGAACTTTTTGAACGATTTGAATGGCTGGAACTGGCTTCACTCCTCATAATACTTCCTCGCCCAGGCGGCGATATCGCCGCGCCGGGCAAACCAGACGTCCTTGTGACCCTTGGCGTACTTGATGATCTGCTCGAACGTATCGATGGCCGGGACGCGTGAGCTCAAATAGCCGTGCGTGATCACGTTCATCATAGTGGGGTTTTCCGGCCCAATCTTGTAGCGGTAATCAAACTCATCTTTGAACTTCTCAAAAAAGTCGTGGCGTGTCCCTTCCTCTTGCATCCGGTGGTCGTTGATCGTGTACTGGTGCGGGATCATGATAAGAATTTTATCGCCGATCTTGATCGGATAGGGCATCTCATCGTCGTGGAAGTCGCAGTTGTAGAGCAGACCCGCCTCAAGATTTAGTTCCAATGTGTTATCGGTGGAGCGAACTCCCGGCGACGACCAACCCGTCGGCCGCTCGCCGGTCAATTTTGTGATCGCTTCGACGGTTTTGAAGATGTTCTCTCGCTCCTGCTCCCGCGTCAGCATGAAAAGATATTCGCCCTGATCCCAACCATGGGCGACCATCTCGTGGCCGCGACCGTGGGCGTACTTGATGAGCTCCGGCCAGTACTCACAGGTCAACCCATTGATCGGCATGCTGACTTTCAGGTCATATTTGTCGCAAATATCGAGCAGCCGTCTCACGCCGATCTTCCCCCCGAACTCACGAAACGTTTCAGTGGAATAATCACGCTTGCAAAGGGCGTTCGCCGGGAGCGGCGACTGCAACGCACCGCCCCGCGATGGTTTATTTCTGTCCCACGCCTCAAAGGCAATGCCGAGCACGAAAGCGATCCTCGCGTTGTTGGGCCACTTGAAAGGTTGCTGAACCATATCGCATTCCCTCTAAATTTAAAGGCTGTTGACTTATACTAACGAAGCGACTTATAGCCAAAGTGTCTGAAATGAGCAAGGAGGAAACTCTTGATGAAACCGAGGGCCCTCGCGTATCCAGATTTAATATTGTTCAATGGCAAAATCCGCAGCTTCGCCGGAGAAAACTCGATCCGAGAAGCGCTCGCATGCGCCGGCGGGCGCATCGTTGCAACGGGCAACTCCGAGGACATCCGCCGCCTGGCTGGCCCTGACACGCAATCCATCGATCTCAAAGGTAGAACGACCATCCCGGGACTGACTGACACTCACGTTCACCTCTCCGAAAAAGGCACCGCGGAGATGGAGTTGATCGACTGCCGGGATTTCTACACCGATGTTCATTCCATCGCCGACATTCTCGAACGTCTCGCCAAACGGGCGGCCGATGCGCCTAAGGGTTCATGGATCGTCGCCCATGGAAGTCCCATGCAAGACTTTCGCTTGAATGACAAGCGCTTCCCCAACAAGCACGATCTCGATCGCGCGATTCCGGATCACCTCGTTTCCATCTCTTTCGGCGCCCACATCACCGTAGGGAACAGTAAGGCATTGGAGGCCGCCAAGATCACCCGCGATACGCCTGACCCGGCCGGCGGCGCCATCCATAAAGATCCGCAAACCGGCGAGCCCACGGGAGAGCTCCACGAAAGAGCGCAGTTGATTCTGAGGAAAGTCGCGCCGGAGTTTAATTATCTTCAGTTGAAGGACGGCATCGTCTTCGCTCTAAACCAGTGCCTTGAGAGGGGTGTGACCACGGTCCACGACATCGTGCGCTCGGGCGAGCCCGTGCGCGCCTACCAAGAGATTTACCGAGAGGGCAGAATGCATGCACGGGTCAGTATTCTGCCGCGTGTCATCGAGTCGAACATCGGCTCGCGCAGTCTTATCGAGCTCGGCCTTACTACGGGTTTCGGCAACGAATGGCTTAGAGTCGGCGGCGTCAAGATGAGCATTGACGGCGGTATCACCGGGCGCAACGCCTGCTTCTACGATCCCTATGAAGATGATGAACATAATTACGGTATCATCAGAATCCAGCAGGACGAATTGAACGACACGGTTCAGAAGTGCCACGACGCCGGTCTGCGCTGCTGCGTGCACGCCATCGGTGACCGGGCCTTCGATATGGCGCTAGACGCCTACGAAAACGCGGTCCAAAAATCGCCGCGCAAAGACCATCGCCACCGCATCGAGCACATGGGCAACTGGCTCAGCACTCAAGAGCGCATGCAGCGGATGGTGCGTTCCGGCATCATCGCTATCCCCAACATTGCCATCGGCTATTACGTCGGCGACGCCATTCTCGATTGCGTCGGGGAGAAGCGGCTGACCAAGGCCTTCCCCTTCAGGACGCTGCTAAGGAATGGCGTCATTATCGCCGGCGGCTCCGACTCGCCGGGTTACTGGCCCGTCGATCCCCTGCGGGATATCGCCGCTTGCGTTTCTCGCAAGATGCGCTGGGGTGAAGTATGGATACCGGAGGAGAGAATTACCACCGCCGAGGCCTTTGCCATGCACACGACAACGGCGGCATACGTCGGCTTCGAAGAAAACGACAAAGGAACGTTGGAGGTCGGAAAATTGGCCGATCTCGCCGTGCTAGCTGAAGATCCTTTCGAAATCCAAGCTGAACGGATCAAAGATTTGCCAGTGGAGATGACAATCGTCGGCGGGGAAATTAAATATCAAGCGTGAGCCATCGATCGACCGAACTCAGCTTGGGTTGTTCACGCTCACGAACGGCCGGTGGGAATTTTTGTCCTGCGCGGTGGCCATTTTTTTCCTCTGCTTATAAATATGAACGCAGACTTCTTCAATCACCGTCGTTTGCGCCTCACCGTGTACCTTACGGTCAACGGGACAGGGTTCGTACTGAATGGTGACCGACTGAATTTTATCGGATTGATCTTGCCACGAAACCCTGATGAGGCGACCCTGCATGCGGTCCACATAGTTCCCAGCTAAACGAAGAACCTGGGACAGACTCAAGAGATTCGGCGGGCCGGAAAATGCTTTCCGTTTTGCTCTGCCGTCGATCTCCAGTTTCTTCAGATCCTCGGGGCCGCAGTGCTTCTCGAGATCCATCGAAGTCGAAGTGCCCTTGTTCCAGGCCTGGACCACATAATTATCGCCATGGGTCCTCACCTCCACAGCTTTTAGCTCCATCGCTTCCAGACTCTGGCCTATGCATCGTAAAGCATTTGAATAAAAGGTCCGTGTTTGCGGAGCCTGTTTTAAGTCTACGAGGTTGTTCGCCATGGGCATCGTTCGGCAGCAACGACTGTGCCAAGACAGGTTGCGAAAGATAAACGCATTTGTAGCGGATCATGGCGGTTCCCGTGCAAAAATGTGCGTCCGAGTGACAAACTCGTCATCCCGTAAAGCCGATCCCTTTTGGCTTGTAAGCTAACAGCATAGCATCGGCTCGCCAGTGTTCGTTCAACCGAGGCGAGCCGATGTGATGTGATCTCAGCAGAAACCCGAGCGTATTTCGAGTCAGGAGCGAATCTTCATTTCGTAACTTAGAACTCTTTCGCCGGGTGTCGCCTTCCAGATGACGTTTCGAGCGACGCCATAGATTTCAGCCAGTGTATAGAGGGGAACAAAAGGCGCGTCGTCCATGAGGATTCGACCTGCCTGCTGGAGGAGTGTGATGCGCTTTTTCATATCCCCAGTGGTTTGCTCTTCGTCGATCAATTTGTCGAACTCCGGGTTTTTATATTCAAGTCTTTTCGTGACCCCCGATCGGAAATACTGCTCGTAGAGCGTGTCGGCATCGACGGCCGGACGACCGACGTAGTAGAAGGGAAGCTTGCCGCCGTTGACCCCTTCATTACCCCAAAAAACGGCAAACTCTTGCGCTACTAGCTCCGTTCTCACGTCCACCTTTCGCAACTGATCCGCGATGACTTGGCACACTTCGCGAGCTTTGGGATAACGGTCCGGAGACAAATAAAGCTTAACGTCGAGGCCGTTCGGATAACCCGCTTTCGCCAAAAGCTCCTTCGCCTTTTTGGTATCCAGCGGATATCTTTTAATTTTTGGATCGGCGCCAATCACGTTCGACGCGACCGGCCCATCCATGATGTAGCCATTGCCTTCGTAGATGTGCTTGATAATGACCGCAGGATCAATCGCGTAGTTAAAGGCCTGGCGCACGAGCTTGTTGTCGAAAGGCTTGTAGACCGGGTTGAGCGCGAGAAAATACATCCGCTGTCCTTGCGCTCTCTCGACGCGCGTGCGCGGATTTCTTTCGATGCGGGAGACATCTTCCACGGGCACATTGTTAATGACGTCACCCTGACCGGCCAATAGGCCCGCGACCCGCGCCGCATCCTCTCCCACCTTGCGCGTCACTATCTCTTTGATGGCCGCCTTGGGCCCCCAATAATCATCGTTGCGCGTGAGAACGAGCTGGCCGTCCCGCAGCCAGCTGACAAATTTGTACGGGCCCGTCCCCGTGGGGTGCTGATCGACATCGCTGCCGTATTTATCAGCCGCTGTCTTACTGAGAATGTTACGGTTGTTCAATCGTTCAATCATGACCGCGGTCGGTTCCTTGGTCGTCAAGATGAGAGTGTGATCATCCGCCGGTTTCATTTCCACGATGTCCGTTAGAGCGTAACGTTGCGGGCTTTTCTTATCGTTCAGGAGTCTTTGGAACGAATGGATTACGTCCTTGGCGGTAAAAGGCGACCCATCGTGAAAACTCACCCCTTTTCTGAGATTGAAGACCCACCTCTTGCCTTGATACTCCCACGATTCGGCAAGCACGCCGGCGTAGCCCATCTTGACGTAATCCACTTCAACCAACGACTCGGCCATGTGGTTCCAGATGCCATATTCGGGGCTCGACGAGAAATTGTAGGGATTGAGCGAACTCAAACTGACGCTGCTCAAGATCGTAAGTCGCTCTGTAGATGCGGCATGACTTGAGCGATGCCACGAAGCACCGCTTACAAATGCTCCCAGACCTGCGAGCGTGCTGTTTCTCAAAAACTCTCGACGATTGATGGCTTTGTTCTGTGAACGCATATGAACCTCCCGCTTTAGAGTTTATGAAATGATCTCGTCAGTCATTCATGTTCCTTTGAGCTAACGAATTTTCATATCCCAACCCAAAATCCTTTCGTCGGGTCTTGTCTTCCAGACCAAGTTTCTAGCGGTGCCGTAAATGTCAGCGAGATTATAAAGCGGCACAAACGGCACTTCTTCCATAAGAATTTTACCCGCTTGTTGCAGCAGAACGACTCGTTTCTTCTGGTCGGGAGTCTTCTGCTCCTCTTCGATCAACTTGTCGATATCCGGGTTGCTATAGTTAGCCCGCTTGGTCGTTCCAGTGCGAAAATACTGGTCATAGAGCGTATCCGCGTCCGTCAGAGAGCCGCGGCCAATGTAATAAAAAGGAAGCCTGCCGCCGTTGACACCCTCCTTACCCCAAAACTGTGCCCACTCTTGAGAGATAAGTTCCACTCGAAAACCGCCCTTGACCATCTGAGCCGCAACCACCTGACACACTTCCCTGTCGTTCGGATACCGGCCGGCGGAATAATAAAGCTGGACATCGCAGCCGTTGGGAAAACCCGCCTGCGCAAGCAGCTCCTTCGCTTTCCCGGGATTGTAAGGATACCGTTTTAGTTTTGGATCGGCGCCGATGACGTTCGATCCCACCGGACCATTGATCGGATAACCGATACCATCAAAAATGTTTTTGACAATGGCGGGCGCATCGACGGAATAGTTGACTGCCTGGCGAACGAGCTTATTGTCGAAGGGTTTATGAGCGACATTGAAAGCCATAAAAAACATCCGCAAGCCTTCTATCTGATCGATTCTCACTCGTGGATGGCGCTGGAGGCGGGCCACTTCATGGACCGGGACGTTATTGATAAAGTCCGCCTGGCCTGCCTCTAGTGCTGCCAGGCGTGCGGCGTCTTCGGTTACTTTACGAAAAATGATCTCTTTGATGTCGGCCTTGCCGCCCCAATAGTCGTCATTGCGGGTGAAAACAAAATTTCCCCCTCTCTGATAGCTGACATATTTATAGGGACCGGTTCCTATCGGGTTCTGATCCAACTTATCACCGTATTTATCGGCCGCCACTTTGCTGAGAATGAAGCGGTTTTCTAGACGGTCCAAGAAAATCGCATTGGGTTCCTTCATGACGAAGATAACCGTCTGGTCGTCCGGTGCTTGCACTTCAGTGACATCTTTGAAGTTAGGACCTTGCAAGCTGGCCTTATCATTCTTCATGCGATCGATAGAGAAAGCCACGTCTTTGGAGGTCAGGGCAGCCCCGTTGTGAAACTTGATACCCTTCTTCAATTTAAACACCCATCTCTTGCCCTGGAACTCCCAGGACTCAGCGAGGACGCCAACATAATCTTTCTTGTTATAATCCATCTCGATCAGCGGCTCGATGATATGCTGCCAGTTCCCGTAGATCGGGCTAGAGCTATGGGCATAAGGGTGCAAGGAATCGGCGACGCTGCTATGGTAAATCGTGACGCGATCCTTCGACGCGGCAAACGCGTCACGGGAAATGTAAGGGCCCACGATAGCACCCACTCCCAATGCTGCGCCCCGCTTCAAGAAGTCTCGTCGACTGATACCGGGTTTCTTCTTCGCCATAGAATCCTCCTTGGATAACGATCCGCAATTTCGACTTATGTTTGCCTCCTCAACTTCGGGTCAAAAATATCTCTCAATCCGTCGCCGAGAAGATTGATACCGAAAACCGTAATGAAGATCGCCAACCCCGGGAATATCGTGAGCCATGGGGCACGGTTCATATAGCTTCTCCCCTCGCTCAACATGGAACCCCAGGTTGGAATGCTGGCCGGCACACCGAGACCAAGAAAACTCAGGCTGGCCTCGGAAATGATGACTATGGCCATGGCAAAAGTAGCAATGACCGTGACGCTGGCGAAGGTGTTGGGGACCACGTGCTTCAGGAGAACGTAGAAGTCCCTGCCGCCCAACGCCTTTGCCGCCGTGACAAAATCGCGCTCCTTTAAAGACAAGACCTCGCCACGCACGACCCGACAATACTGCACCCATCGACTCATCATCAAGGCCAGAATGATATTAACGACTCCTTGCCCCAGGAAGGCCATCAAGGCGATCGCCAGCAGAAGAAACGGAAACGCTAAAAATATTTCCGTGAGCTTGGTGACTACTTCATCGGTTCCGTGACCGAAATATCCCGCGATGGCTCCCAAAAAGCAGCCGACAAGACCAGCAAGAATCACCGTCGTCGCTCCGACCAGGAGCGAGATGCGCGAGCCATAGATGATCCGGCTCAAGATATCGCGACCCAGGTTGTCGGTTCCAAGCCAACTGGAGCTCGACGTGCCGCCCATCCAGGTAGGAGGTTGCAGGCGCGATTCGAGCCGCTGCTCCTGCGGATCGAAAGGCGCGAGGAATGGCGCCGCTAAGCCGGACACGACGAGTAAAAAGAGGATCCAACCGCCCAACAAAATTTTCAAATAACGGATTCGAACCATTACAGCTTTACCCTCGGATCAACCAACGTGTACAAAACATCCACCAATAAGTTCACGACAAAATAAATGATTCCGAAGAACAAAATCAGAACCTGAGTCAACCGGTAGTCCCGCACGGAGATCGATTGGATCAACAAATCGCCGATTCCAGGATAAGAAAAAACCGTCTCCGTGATCACCGAACCATTCAAAAGCGCGCCCAGTTGCAGTCCCAGGACTGTGATGACTGTGATGAGCGCATTGCGCAGGATATGGCGCCAGACGACGACGCGCTCGCTGAGCCCCTTCGCCCGCGCGGTCGTGACGTAGTCCTGGCGCATCACCTCGAGCACGCTGGAGCGGGTTATGCGCGTGACGATGGCCGCGAGGCCAGTACCGAGGGTGACCGCGGGCATCAGAATATGCTTGAATGCGCTCCAAAACGCGGTCAAGTTCCCGCTCATCAAACTGTCGAGCAAATAAAGCCGCGTGACCGACTTGACCTCGATGCCATATTCAATCCGGCCGGCAACCGGCAGCAGATTCCATTGGCCGCCGAGAAAATAAATCAGCATGATACCGAGCCAAAAGTTGGGCAGAGAAACGCCGATGAGAGCGACTCCGGTTCCGGCGTGGTCGAACAAGGTATCGCGCTTGATCGCCGAATAGATGCCGATGGGGATGGAAATCAAAATCGCCACCAGCAGACTTACGATTGACAGTTCGATGGTCGCTGGGAGCCGTTCGGCAACCAGCTTGAGCACGGGCTCGCCGAATTTAAGTGACTTGCCAAAGTCACCGACCATGGCTCGGGAGATAAACTGCCAATACTGAACCAGGAGCGGCTGATCCAAGCCCCATTCGTGCCGCACCCGCGCCACGTCAGCCGGTGTGGCATCATCCCCTAGGAGAAGGACAACCGGATCGCCGGGGGCAAGGTGCATCAGCATGAAAACAAGAAAGGAAATCCCGAGAAGTACCGGCACGGCGCCGACGATCCTGCGTCCGAGCGTGTTCATCTGTCGCAAAAATCCAGAACTGCCAACTTCAACATCTC
>JAHKKJ010000532.1 GCA_020027655.1 Deltaproteobacteria bacterium
TTTCTCAACAGCTCCGGGATTAATACCCTGTTCAAATTTATCCTGCAGGTCCGCAAGCACAATGCCAGCCAGGTTGTCATCAAGGGGAGCAAGCAATTTCCGTGGCAGGAGAAATCCTTGAAAAATTTTCAACGCCTGTTACCGGGATTGCGCATGGAGATCGAATGATGGATATCCCCGCTCTCCCAGGTGACCTGTCTCGTGAGGAACTGCGAGCGGTCGTGGAGGACACCCTCGACAGCAAAGTCACGAAGAAGATCCTTTTCTTTGCCCTCCGCAAGGGCGTCTTTCGATTCCTGGCGGCTGGCAATTAATCAAGGAGTATGAAACCCTCAGGCTCGACCAGCAGGCTCGAAGGATCAGGCAGCAATGCGCTTGTTACAGCTATGACCTTCAGGTTGGAGAGGATTTGCACATTCACGAAGCCGGGTTGATAATTCAAACCCGAGAAATTTCACCGCCGCTTCCGAGACTACCCGATAACTTCACGGAAGCTATGTTTGATGTCGCCTCTCTGGCAGCGGATTTGACGCTGCGCAACTTCCGTCACGGCGACCGCTTCCAGCCCCTCGGCATGGCCGGCCATAGGAAAGTGAAGGAACTCTTCATTGAAAAAAAACTACCGCTATCGATTCGTGCGAGTTTGCCGCTTCTGGTGCTCGGCAATGAGGTTATCTGGATCCCCGGATACGGTAGAAGTGCAGTCGGCAAGGTTACTCTTGCAACCAAAGCGATTTTGCATCTCAAAGCAGTTCCTGTTCGCAATTGAGTATATTGATCTAACTGCTTGGGTGTGTTAGGCTTTTCATGGTTTTCAGATACGGAGGATTGGGTTGAGTCAGTCATCAAAACACATTGCCCTTTGGTTGGTTCTGGCGCTGATTTTTCTGGTGATCTTCAGCGTTTTCAGTAAACAGCATGGCCGCGAGCCTGAGATTGTGTTCAGCGATTTCATGAGTTCTGTCGACCGGGGGGAGGTCCAGGAAGTCATTATCCAAGGCCACAACATTCAGGGTAAGTATAAAAACGGTGAGCGATTTCGAACCTTTGCGCCCAATGATCCCGAGTTGGTGAAGTCGCTGCGGGAGAAGAATGTTAAGATCGCGGCAAAGCCCGAAGATGAATCGCCCTGGTACATGGTGCTGTTGCTTAACTGGTTTCCAATGTTGCTTCTCATCGGCGTTTGGATTTTTTTCATGCGCCAGATGCAGGTGGGTGGTGGCAAGGCGATGTCCTTTGGCAAGAGCCGCGCGAAGCTGTTAACCGAGAACCAGCATAGAATAACGTTTTCCGATGTGGCCGGTGTGGAAGAAGCCAAGGACGATCTTCAAGAGATCATCGCGTTCCTGAAAGATCCGAAAAAATTTACCAAGCTTGGTGGGCGGATCCCTAAAGGTTGCCTTTTAGTAGGGCCTCCAGGAACCGGTAAAACGCTATTGGCGCGGGCCATCGCCGGCGAAGCAGGCGTGCCGTTCTTCAGCATTAGCGGTTCAGACTTTGTTGAAATGTTCGTCGGCGTGGGCGCGTCGCGCGTACGTGACCTTTTTGTCCAAGGCAAAAAGAATGCGCCGTGCATTATCTTCATCGACGAGATCGACGCGGTCGGTCGTCACCGCGGAGCAGGGCTTGGCGGAGGCCATGACGAGCGCGAACAAACGTTGAACCAATTGCTAGTTGAAATGGACGGTTTCGAAGCCAATGAAGGCGTTATTCTTATCGCGGCGACTAACCGGCCCGATGTTTTGGATCCGGCGCTGCTCCGTCCGGGGCGATTCGACCGAAGGGTCGTGGTGCCGCGGCCGGATGTCAAGGGTCGGGAAGGCATCCTGCAGGTCCACACGCGCAAAGTCCCGTTGGCCCCCGATGTGGATGTCAGCGTGCTCGCGCGGGCCACGCCGGGATTTGCCGGCGCTGACCTGGAAAACCTCGTGAACGAGGCGGCGTTGCTGGCAGCTCGCAATAACAAAGAAAAGGTCGACATGGGCGACTTTGAGCTCGCTAAGGACAAGGTCATGATGGGCGCGGAGCGCCGCAGCATGATTATCAGCGACGAGGAAAAGCGTAATACGGCTTATCATGAGGCCGGCCACGCGTTGGTGGCGAAACTACTTCCGGGAGCCGATCCGATTCATAAGGTCACCATTATCCCGCGTGGTATGGCGCTGGGCTTGACGCAGCAGCTGCCGATGGACGAGAAGCATACTTATCCCAGGGAATACCTTCTTAACAACCTCGTGATTCTTTTTGGCGGACGTGTGGCGGAAGAATTGGTGCTCGAACACATGACCACCGGCGCGGGCAACGATATCGAAAAAGCAACGGATCTAGCGCGCCGGATGGTGTGCGAATGGGGTATGAGCGAAAAACTGGGACCCATGACCTTCGGCAAGAAGGAGGAAGAGATCTTTCTGGGCAGAGATTTTACTCAAAAAGTCGATTACTCCGAGAACACGGCCATCGAGATCGACGCCGAGGTCAGACGCATTATCCAAGAGAGCTACCATCGGGCTAAGGATCTGCTGAAGACCAATCTCCGGTTGCTGCATAAGGTAGCGGAGATGCTACTCGAAAAAGAGGTTTTGGACGGCTCGGAGATCGATGCCATCGTTAGAGAGTTTGGCGGGAACGGTGGAGACCCGCTTGCCTCTTCGGTCGCCGCAGCCATTGCATAGGGTTATTTGCTAGCTGGAATGAGCTAGCTCTCCGAACCTCCTCTCTCCATCCCAAAGTCTCTCTGGTTCTTGTCGTGAGCCGCTTCACAGTGAGCGGTTTGCGGCCCGCTTCAATCCCCGGTTGAAAAGTATCGATGGGTTAATTCATGTCCGAAACCAACTTTAATAACGCAAACCTCTCGGCTGGCGATTTTGCAACAGGATTGGACTCAATGCATGCCAGCGGTTGCGTGATTAAAACTCGACACGGCACGATGGACGCAAGGCGGCGGACCCTCTTGATAGGCATCATCAATGTTACTCCCGACTCTTTCTATGATGGCGGAAAACGGTTGGATCCCGACAAAGCGGTGGCTGATGGTATAGGCTTGGTCGAGGCGGGCGCCGACGTTATCGACATCGGAGGAGAATCTACGCGCCCCGGGGCAAGAGCCGTATCCGTGGAGGAAGAACTGCAACGGGTTCTGCCTGTCATCCGAGGACTCCGCCGGAACGTAAACGTACCCATTTCCATTGATACGTACAAAGCACAGGTTGCCCAGGCAGCGTTGAGTGAGGGTGCCGACATCGTCAACGACATCAGCGCGTTGAGGTTCGACCCTCAGATGGCGGTCCTTGTCGCCGCAGAGAAAGTTCCGGTTGTAATCATGCACATGCAGGGGACACCGCAGACCATGCAGGCAGAACCTTGCTATAATAACGTGGTTCGAGAGGTGCAGGATTTTTTGACAACGCAAGTTCACTTTGCCATTGAGGCCGGAGTGGAACGGGGGAATATCATCATCGATCCCGGCATCGGCTTCGGCAAGACCCTCGATCACAATCTGACTTTGCTCAGAGGCCTGTCGGTGCTCGCGTCCATGGGACAACCGTTACTGGTAGGCGCGTCACGCAAAACGTTTATCGGGAAAATCCTCGGGGTTGAACCTGAGGAACGATTGGAAGGCAGTCTCGCTGCCGCGATTGCCGCCGTGTTCGGCGGCGCCCATATCCTTCGGGTGCACGATGTGAAAGAAACTCGCAAGGCCATTCGTGTTGCCGATGCAATCCGCTTCGGTGTGCCGGGACCTGAGAGGTGATCCCGTGGCTGAGATGATCGGTCAACTACGCTGGCAAGACGGGGTCGATCTCGGGATAATCACTTTCCTGATCTACCGCTTGCTGCAGATCCTGCGCGGCAGCCGCGCGATGCAGATGGTCACTGGCTTGGCGGTGATCATGGCGGCTTTTG
>JAHKKJ010000093.1 GCA_020027655.1 Deltaproteobacteria bacterium
GAGCAACAAAGGTCCATTCTTAAGGATTGCTTGGCCCATATTGACCAGAGCATTCTGAATTGCCGAAGCCAAATGGACGAGTACCGCCAGACGCGCTCTGACCTTGTGGCGCTCAACGAGCGCCTCGCAAATCTCGGAGCCGAACCGGTGGCAGTCCCGGATCATTTTCCGGCGGAGAATCTCGGGGATCTGATTTTGGCACGCCTCCAAGGATTGCGTGCAAAAGGTAAGATTTGACTCTTTGGACTCAGTGGGCTCACAGTAATCATTTCGACTAACCGCCACCCAATGATCTCATTCCTCCACATCGGACCATCACGGTTTAAGGCCCGCGACAAAGCGTGATTGCTGCGCGTGCGTCCTGAACGTGGTTTGTACAAGATTCTCGCCGTTGTCGGATACCAACGCTGCCCAGGGTTGCTGACGGATTGTATCAGCGAGCGTTTGGCTGGTGCGCCCGCCGAGAATCGAACTCGGACTTAGGGTTCCGGAGACCCTCGTGATATCCTTTTCACTACGGGCGCGGTGAAACTTGTAGTATCACCGGGTTAGGATTGAGTCAACGAGTTGCGCGGGACTGTGGCGGCCAGCGCAGCGTTGACCATCTCATCGTGAATGGCGCCGTTGGAGGCGAGAGTTTCCTCTCCCCAGATGGAAAACCTATTCCCGGATAGGTCGCTCAACTTGCCGCCGGCTTCCTCAACAATCAGGGCGCCCGCCGCCGTGTCCCAGGGGCGAAGCTTCAGTTCCCAGAATCCATCTACTCGACCGCAAGCCACATAGCAAAGATCCAGAGCCGCCGAGCCGTTGCGCCGGATGCCCTGAGAGCGGGTCATGAACGCCTTGAAAAAGCTCAGATAGAAATCTGCTCTTTCACGTTGATCATAGGGGAAGCCGGTGGCGAGGAGCGCCTTATCCAACTCCTTCACCCCAGAAATCCGTATGGAGCCGCCGTTTAGAGTAGCCCCTTCACCTTTGACCGCTTTGAAGCACTCGCCCCGCAAGGGGTCGTAAACCAAACCTAGGATGACTTCGCCATCGCATTCCAGAGCGATGGAAACGCAGAACTGCGGGTAACTATGAGCAAAGTTCGTCGTTCCATCAAGCGGATCGATGATCCAGCGGTGATGGCTTTGAGTTCCAACCCAATCGGTTTCTTCCTCGGCGAGAATGGAATGGTTGGGAAAATGGTTTCGTAACACTTCAACGATTCGCCGCTCACATTCCCGATCCACTGAAGTGACTAAGTCGATGGCGCCCTTGTAATCAATGCTTTTTGGCTTTTGCCAATGCTCGCGAATCAAAGTGCCTGCCGCCGCGCCCGCCTCCCACGCGACGGACAAAAAGTTTGCCGTCTCAAATTTCATTTCAAACGGTCCTTCGCAATTGAGAAAAAGCTATGGTACCTAATGGCGCGTGAAGATTCGAGCACCGGCGAAAATCAATTTGCGGCTACGCGTGGTGGGTAAGCGAGCGGATGGATACCACCTGCTTGACACCCTTATGCTTCCGGTATCGCTTTACGACGAGATCATTATTAATAAAGGGGGAAAGATCGGAAAAAAGACGGGGCTGAAGGAGCGTTTAATTGTGACTTGTGATGATCCCCTGGTTCCTCAGGGCAGACAAAATCTAGCCCACAAAGCAGCGTCACTTGTATTGAACGGGAGGGGCATCAATGAGTCTGTGCAGATTCGCATTCACAAGCGGATTCCTATCGGGGCGGGGTTGGGTGGTGGCAGCACGGATGCTGCAGCGACGTTGATCGGTCTAAACCGACTTTTTCGCCTCGGCTACACGTTGAAACGGCTAGAAAAAATATCATCCGCTCTAGGCGCGGATGTGCCATTCTTCGTTAAAGGAGTCCCTGCCCGGGTACGTGGGATCGGCGAACGCTTGACTCCGTTGCGTGGAACGCCGCCACTTTGGCTCATCATTCTCTATCCAAATTTTCCGGTTTCAACCGCGTGGGTATATCGGAACCTGCCCCGTAAGTTGACAAAAGCTATTGTAAATACTAGCATTAATTTTTCGCTGGGGAGTCCTGCGAACCTCAGAAAACTACTCGTCAACGATCTTGAAACGGTTACCATGGGCCGTTATCCTCGCATCGGATTACTCAAGGAAGAGTTGGCTCGGCAAGGTGCCGTCGGAACTCTTATGTCGGGAAGTGGCTCTTCGGTGTTCGGTGTTTTTCCATCAAAGCGAAGCGCGGAGCGAGCGTTTCGCCGGTTGCGGAAAGAGAGGGAGGTTCAGGCTTTTTTAGTGCGTGTTTTAAACTAGATAAGTCACGACAGAAGCCCGTCAAAATCAACTGCCAGATATGCAACTGGCTTGCGTCAAAAGGGGGTCCCTATGCAGGTTACCGAGGTTAGGGTCTTTCCTGTGGATGAAGAGAAACTCAGGGCTTACGTAACGATCACGCTGGATCACTGTTTTGTGATCCGAGACCTCAAGATTATACGCGGCACCACGGGGTATTTCGTATCGATGCCCAGCAAGAAACGCAAAGACGGGACCTACAAAGATATCGCTCATCCAATCAATAACGAAACTCGAAAGATGATCGAAGAGAAAATAATCGCGGAATACCAGAAGGTTGTTGCTGAAGGGGGGAGCCAAAGGGCTCTCGGAAGTGGATGAGCGGATATCATGCCCGGGCGCTTGAACGGCTCTTGTAGGAGTTCGGGGTGGGCGGTCGCCAAGCGGTAAGGCCCCGGACTTTGGATCCGGTATCGAAGGTTCGAATCCTTCCCGCCCAGCCAGTTTCTTAGCCATAGGCCGGTAAGACAGTACCATAGAGCTAGATTTTGAGTGGCGCCGTTCATGAGCGAACGGCGCCACTCATTTTAGTACCCATTGGACTGGATAAAATTGGCGCCGATCGGAGCCGCGGGCTGAACACGAAATGGTTGCGAAAACGGTGACGAAGGAATAATTTCGAGACCATGAGCCAGCACACTGTCGAACTGAAGCTCTTCGCCGGAAATTCCAATCCGCCTTTGGCGGAGGAGATCAGTCAGTACCTCAAGGTCCCGTTGGGAAAAGCGGTCGTGGAAACTTTCAGTGACGGTGAGAGTAAGGTCGAGATCAAGGAAAATGTCCGCGGAGCAGACGTATTTGTTTTGCAATCCACGTCGGCTCCTGGGAACAACAACTTGATGGAACTCTTGCTCATGTTGGATGCTTTCAAACGGGCGTCCGCGACGCGCATCACGGCCGTCGTCCCTTACTATGGCTATGCGCGTCAGGACCGGAAGGTTATTCCCCGGGTGCCCATCAGCGCAAAACTGGTCGCCAACTTAATGACGACCGCAGGAGCTTCGCGAATGCTGACCGTCGATCTGCATTCGGGGCAAATTCAGGGATTCTTTGATATCCCCGTGGACAACTTATATGCGACGCCGGTCTTGCTGCAGCACTTGAAGAAACAACTGAATCATAATGAAGTCACCATCGTCTCCCCGGATGCCGGCGGGGTAGAGCGGGCACGGGCCATTGCGACGCGGTTGGATGCGTCACTAGCGATCATTGATAAACGCCGAGTCGGCCCCAATGTGGTAGCGGAGATGAACATCATCGGTGAAGTTAAAGATCAAATCGCGATCCTACTCGACGACATGGTCGATACTGCCGGCACGCTGACGATGGCTGCCGATGCACTGAAGCGGGAAGGCGCAAAAAAAATTCTCGGCTGCTGTACGCACGCCGTGCTTTCCGGACCCGCGATTCAGCGCATCGAGGAATCGCCGCTGGAGGAGTTGATTGTTACCAATACCGTTCCTTTAGCGGCTGACGCGCAACGCTGTCGGAAGATCAAAGTATTGTCCGTGGCTCATCTCATCGGCGAGGCGATTCGGCGCACGCACGACGAAGAGTCCATTAGTTCTTTGTTCGTCTGAACGGATCCGAGTAACGATACAATAGGAGGTAAGTTCTTTTGGAAACGTTAGAAATTGAAGCCGAGGCGCGGGAAGTGGGCAATAAACGACAGGCTCGCCGGTTGCGCCGTGCCGGAAAGATTCCCGGTGTTCTATATGGCCCCAAGACTCCGCCGGTTGCTTTGGAACTTAACAAGAGGGAATTTTCGAGCCGTGTCGCAGGACTCGAAGGTTCGCATTTGGTCCGGCTGAAGTCCGGATCAGCTGCATTGGCCGCCAAAGTGGCTTTGGTTAAGGAGATGCAATACCACCCGATCACCGGAGATGTTATTCACACGGATCTTTACGAAGTCGACCTTACGGCGAAGATCCAGGTGCGTGTGCCCCTTCACTTCGTGGGCAAGGCGGTTGGTGTTGTCCGCGGCGGCATCCTGCAACCCATCGTGCGCGAAGTCGAAGTCGAATGTTTACCTATGGATATACCAGAATTTTTCAACGTCGAAGTCAGCGCGCTGGATATCGGGGATGCAGTTCACATCGAAGACCTGCAGATACCTGAGGATGTAACCGCGATCTATGAAACGAATTTTGCCTTAGTGACCGTCGTACCGCCGTCGGTTGAAGAGGCTCCGACTCCGGCCGCGGCAGTAGCGGAGGGAGTGGCAGCCGCGCCAGAGGTGCCGGAAGAGCAAAAGGAAGGTGGCGAGGAGTCCTAAGGCGGATTATTCAGCGATCGAGGGGCGAGCCCTCCGGAGCGAAGGCAATGGGCCTGTGATTTGGAGCGGCCTGCAAACTGAGTTTGTGGAGCGAACACCTGGGAAAAATCCGAGTGGCGAGCCAAGCGCCAAAGACGACAGTGAAGCGGTTCGTCTCTGTGCCTTCACTCCTCCAGGCTCACCGCTCGATCGACACAGCTTTGTAGTTTTTCTTCTGAGCATGAATAATCCAGGCTAAGCAGTTGCTTCACCAGGGTCTTCAGGAACCGATTAGTGAAACTCGTCGTGGGTCTCGGGAATCCCGGCAAGAAGTACGCGCGTACGCGGCATAATCTAGGGTTTATGATCGTCGATCAAATTGCGCGGCGGAACCAGGTTACGATCAAAAAAAAGCTCTGCGATGCCTTGGTCGGCGAGTGGTCGAACGATGGAGAAAGGGTTCTCTTGGTCAAGCCCCAGACCTACATGAACCGTAGCGGCGAATCGGTCAAGGCTCTGCTTGGCCATTTCCGATCAGCACCTGAAGATTTGATTGTGATCTATGACGATCTGGACTTGGCGTTTGGGCGTATACGGATCCGGCCCACGGGAAGGGCAGGTGGCCACCGCGGCATCCTTTCGATTATGGAAAGCCTGGCGGGAGCCCAGTTTTATAGAGTCCGTGTAGGAATCGGGCGGCCGTCCGACAGTATGGACCCAGTTGATTTCGTGTTGGAAAACTTTACCTTGCAGGAGATTGAGCAACTCGACGAGGTAGTTTCACGGGCCTCTGAAGCGGTGGTATGTTTGCTGCGGGAGGGTGGACAACGGGCCATGGAACAGTTTAACCGTGCGCACTAAGCTCATTGTAAACGCCAGGGGGCTGTGTTTATGATACAGAACAAAAATTGTCGTGGGGGGTATAAGAACTGTGGCACTTTATGAAACTCTTTTCGTGGTGCATCCCGAAAAGGGGACGAGGATGAAAGAATTTATTGAGAGGTTCAAAAAAGTCGTCGAAGGGCAGGAAGGCACTGTCGCTCATGTCGATGAATGGGGCCTGCGTGATCTCGCTTATCGGATTGACAAGCAGGCAAAGGGATTTTACACGCTTTTGCAATACAGCTCGTCGGCCCGAGCGGTGGAGGAGTTGGAACGCAACTTGCGGCTAACTGATGGTATCTTACGCTATCTTACTGTCCGTGTTGACGAAGAGACCCAGAACCAACCTGCTGCGAAGAGCCACTCGGAAGAGCAGCGAGCCCCCGCCGAGGCAGCAGCCGCAAAATCCGAACCCCGGACTTAATGACTTCTCAACGGGCGGTGACAGCCGTTATTTGGTAGTGAGGTAGGTAAATCTATGGCACAGAGAGAAATGGGCGCGAGGCCGTATCGGGAGAGAACAGACGACGAAAAAGGGGGTCCTCGTCGGCGGCCGATGTTCCGGCGTAAAGTGTGTCGTTTCTGCGCCGATAAAACCCTGAGGATCGATTACAAGGACGTGAGGATGATTTCGCAGTTCGTCACTGAGCGTGGAAAAATGACTCCGAGTCGAATTACCGGCAACTGCGCTCGTCATCAAAGGCTGCTGACGACGGCGATCAAAAGAGCCCGTAGCGTCGCCTTACTCCCCTTTACCACCGCCAATAGTTAATTATCTTCGCCAACCGTTTTGATATGCAGCGGCTAGAAATCATCATCAAATTCTTTCTGGCCTTGGCCTCCACGGTCTTTCTTCTCATTGCCGGTGTCCTGTTGCCTGCAGCGGGCGTGATTCTGATACCGTTTGTTCCCCAGCCGGTACTTTTATTCGGCCTCAAGTACGGTGCAGGCTTGGGAGTGGCGGTCCTTGTCGCGGCTATGATTAGCTTGTTTGTGTTTGCGGGGGAAGCATTAGGATTTGTTTATTCGGTATTCGCGGTCATGGTCGGTTTACTTTTGTGGCTGTTGGGACGGCTTCGCATCGTCGAATTATTGGTCACAGGAGTTGCAGCTGCGATGCTTGCGACGGCCGCAGGCGTATTGCTTCATTTCTACGGCTCCTGGGGAGCCATGACTCAAGATCTTCGTGGCAGCCTAACGGATAACCTTACGGTTGCTTTACGAGTTCATGAAAAAATGGGCTTCCCCCAAGAGAGTTTAAATCTCTTTAGAGAGAAGATCCCGGAAATCGTCGAGCAAATGCTCCAGCTTCTCCCTGGCTTGCTTTTCGTAAGTCTTTGTTTGGTCGTCCTGTTGAACATCCTTTTTCTATGGAGGCGGTTCCCGGATCGGCGGGCTCAATGGTTATCGGTTGGGACGTTCCGGGAGTGGAAATGTCCGGAACAGTTGGTTTGGGCGCTCATTGCGTGTGGATTTGCCTTTTTTGTGCCGGCGAGCGAGGTGGTGACGATCGTTGCGGTGAACGTTCTTTTAGTGACCGGTGTTTGCTACTTTATTCAAGGGCTCGCCATCGTGGCCTTTTTTTTCCACAAGAACAATGTGCCTCGATTTCTGCGCAGTGCGACTTATATACTCATCATTTTTCAACAAATCTTTACGCTATTAGTCGCGGCTCTCGGTTTGTTTGACCTGTGGGGTGATTTTCGCCGTTTAAAAAAGAATAATTTGAATCCGAGCCAGGCGTCTTGAGGGGAGAATATGGAAGTTATTTTGAAAGAGGACATCACGAATCTGGGTAAAATCGGTGAAGTCGTCCGCGTGCGCGATGGCTATGCACGGAACTACCTTTTACCGCGCGGTTTGGTGCTGGTGGCTAACAAGAAAAATATCAAAACATTCGAGCACCAAAAGAAACTTGTTGCCGATCAAAAGCAGAAGATCATGAGGCAGGCGCAAACAGTGGGTGATGAGCTGGCCGGCGTTTCGCTCATCATACCGATGCGAACCGGCGAGGAGGGCAAGCTCTTCGGCTCCGTTACCAACATCCAAATCGAAAAAGCCCTAAAAGCAAAAGGTCTCAATGTCGACCGCCGCAAGATCCATCTTGATGAGCCGATCAAGACCCTCGGAGAGTATGAAATTCCAATCCGTCTTTCCGCCGACCTTAGCGTGCCGTTAAAACTCTCGGTAGTTTCCGAAGACGGCGGAAAAGCTTCCCAATCTAGTTAGTTCGAATCTCGCGTGTCGCGTCCCGCAACGGCTTTTAACGAGATCACCGCTTCGGATCAACATCTGCGCCGTGCGAGGCTTTCCCTGCTATTCGCTGCAGTGCTTTGGAGCCTCGCCGGCATCTTTATCAAGTTTCTCTCTATCCCTCCGCTGACCATCGTTTTCTATCGGAGTTTGTTCGCGTCGTTATTTTTCGCATTTTTCGTTCGAAGGAGTATCGCTGTCCCCAGGGTTGCGCTGCTGGTCGCAGCACTTGCGTATACCGCGGCCATCAGCGCTTTCGTTTCGGCCAACAAAATTACCACGGCGGCCAATGCCATCGCCCTGCAGTACACGGCGCCGATGTTTGTCTTTATGATCGTCCACTTCTTGTTTGGTGAGAAGATCACCGGGGCGAGCTGGATCGCGCTAGTGTTGGGTATGCTCGGGATCGCCGTGATTTGCGCCGGGAGCGCCGGCCAGCCCGATGCTGCCGGGGTCATGATCGCACTGCTGAGCGGTCTGCTCTTTTCGATCTACATGGTAAGCCTTCGCTTTCTAAAAGAGTTCAATCCAGGCACTCTGACGTTTCTCAACAACCTGGTTTGCTGTCTGATTCTCTTGCCGTTGGTTGGATCAGAGCTGTCACTGTCCCTAAAGGAAGGTTGGATCGTCGCCGTGATGGGAGTCGTTCAACTGGGGATTCCCTATTGGCTCTTCTCAAAGGGGTTAGAGCAGATTTCCGTTCAAGAAGCTTCGCTGATCGTGCTCATCGAACCGGTATTGAATCCACTCTGGGTAGCGTTGATCGTAGGGGAATTGCCGTCGCGCGCGACGTTAATCGGTGGAATATGCATTGTCGGCAGCTTGGCTTTTCGTTATCTCCGCTCGTCTTTGAATCCTCAAACCGTTTAGATTCCCGTGCTGTTTTATGATAAGTTTTGCTGACTCTGAAGTCAGAACGAAGGAGGATGAGAAATGTCTATGAATTGGGGAATGGCAAATCGTTTAGCTCGGATCATTACGCCTGAAGACGGCCGAGCCGTTATGCTCGCCGTGGACCATGGCTACTTTCTCGGCCCTACCAGTGGTTTAGAAGAGCCCAGAAAGACCATCGAACCACTGCTGCCTCACGCCGACTCGATCATGTTGACTCGGGGTGTGCTGCGTACTTCCGTCGACCCCAAGGCCGACAAACCGGTCGTGCTTCGTGTTTCCGGCGGCACCAGTATCCTAAAGGAGCTTTCCAACGAAGACATCACCGTGTCCATCGATGATTGTATTCGCCTCAACGTGTCCGCCATGGCGCTTTCGATCTTCGTGGGATCGGAGTTTGAAAAGGAAACTCTAGTCAGTCTCGCCAAGCTTGTGGACGAGGGGGAGAAGTACGGAATTCCGGTGCTCGCGGTGACGGCCGTCGGCAAAGACATGGCGCGGGACGTCCGTTATCTCGGATTGGCCTGCCGCATTGCGGCGGAGCTCGGGGCTCACATCGTCAAAACGTACTATTGTGACGATTTCGAGCAGCTCATCGAAAGTTGCCCGATTCCGGTTATCGTTGCCGGCGGCAAAAAGACGCCGGAGACCGAGGCACTGGAGCTAACCCACAATGCCGTGAAAGGCGGCGCCGTGGGCGTCGATATGGGCCGGAATATCTTCCAGTCGGATTCACCGGTGGGAATGATCAAAGCCGTTCGCGCCATTGTGCACGAAAATGTTTCCGTGAAGGAAGCGTATAAGATCTATGAGAGTGAGAAAGAGATAAGGGCTAAGCGAGCGGTGGGATAAGACTGTCTCGGGTCTTGTGTTTCGGGTCTCATGTTGCAGGACGGCGAAACTGAGGATTGTTCGTGGCAACGTTCCAAACATTTGAGGAAATTGAGAGCTGGCAGATGGCCAGGCGACTCACTTTTGAGATCTATGGGGCTTCGAAGAAGTCGCCTTTCGCCAAAGATTTTGGTCTTCAAAAACAGATCCGAGATGCGAGTGTTTCAGTT
>JAHKKJ010000533.1 GCA_020027655.1 Deltaproteobacteria bacterium
CCTGTCTCAAGTAGTTTTCCGCCCTTGCCAAATCCTCAGGCGTATCGACTTCCACCGACCGCTCATCCACAGGGGCAACAAATATTCGATGACCGTAAGCCAAAGCCCGCAGCTGCTCCAGGCTTTCGATCTGTTCCAACGCTGTGGGACGCAGTCGCGCAAATTTCAGGAGGAAATCGCGCCGATATACATAGAGGCCTACATGCCGATGGCCCCATAAGCGCCGTTTGCCACCGGGCATCAACTTGTTCCCGTTTAGATCAACGCCGCCGTTTCTCACATAGGGAATGGGCGAACGGGAAAAGTACAGCGCAAAGCCTTCACGGTCGGTTAGGACCTTGACTATGTTGGGGTTGCGCCACTCTGCTTCATCAAATATCGGCGTGCCGACTGTCCCCATGGGAATCGAACGGTCACGACGCATGGGGCGAACCGCACGCGTAATTGTCTCCGACTGAATAAATGGCAAATCCCCTTGTACATTGACGAACCAATCCGCCTTGATCTTCCGCGCCACCTCAGCCAAACGATCCGTCCCGCTGGCGTGGTGCTTCGATGTCATCAACACCTCGCCGCCAAAACCCCGGACGGTTTCTTCCACTCGCCGGTCATCCGTTGCCACCAATACCCGATCCAGACCTTTTGCTTTTGAGGCACTTTCGTAAACGTGCTGGATCATCGGTTTGCCGCCGATCCTGGCTAAAGGCTTTCCCGGAAGACGGGTCGAACCATAGCGCGCCGGAATGATTGCCACAACGGCCATCGGTTCACGGTTCAGCGGGCTGCAGGAAAACCCTTAATCCAACCTTCGACAGGCTTAGGGCGAACGAAGGAATGCTTGAAAATAATTAGGATTTTCCGTTCGTGCTGGGCGCGTCGAAACATGAATTCGCTTTTTCACAGCCCCCTAGAGGCGCGCTGAAGAATCCGAGAGAGGTCAAAGTTGCGTGTCGTCGTCGCCAAAAATAAAAAACCGCAATGGCCCTCAAGGAAAGCGCATCACGGACTTCAAATATACGCCGCCGCCGAAAAGGTGTCAATGACGAATTGGAGAAGTGTCGACGCATCCAAGAAGTTTCTCCAGCGGCAGGCTTTTTAGCGAGCTTGAGCCAATGATCGCCAATACAACTTGACTTATTATTGCCGCCCTATGATAGGAGTGACATTGAGCAATCAATAAGGATGTGTATGGCTGACACCATCAAGCTCAATGCGGGATTTGCTACCATCGGGCAAGGTGCTGGCCCGATGATGGTCACTTGGAAAGCTGGGCTGTTTGAGAAACACGGCCTAGATATCGACCGACCGCGCATCATGGGCGGGGCGAAAGGCGTCCTGCGCGGTCTAATGTCACGGGAGATCCAGTTCGGCAACTTGGCTGCTCCGGCGCCGCTCAGAGCCAACCTTAAAGGTGAAGCGGATTTGGTCTTTTTGACCGGCGGTATCAATCAGCAGTTCATCATGGGGAGACCCGGTCTCGACCGCCGCGAACAACTAGCAGGAAAAAAAATCGGCTTCGTCGGCGACGGCGGACTCAATGATGCACTAGTGAAATTCGTCATCCAGAAGTTGGCCGAGGAAGGCATTAAAGGCTTGCGCGAGGCGGCTATTCCCGCCGGCGGTGACAAAGAACTCGCGGCGCTCCTTAGTGGCAGCTGTGACGCTATCGTCATCACGCCCCCCGAATCCATCGACGCCCAACGGAAAGGCTGCAAGTATCTCGTCGATTTCGCCGAATACGGCTTGAACTACGCTCTCGGCGGCATCGCCGCGCGGCGCGACTACGTTGAACAAAATCCCGAGATTACGAGAAAGTTTATCAAAGCTTACGTCGAAGGCATGCACCGTTATCGCACGGACCGCGAGTTTACGGTAAGCGTTCAAGCCGAGTACAGCGGCATCGCGGACCGAAGCGTGGCCGAGGAGACCTACGACCTAACTCAGCCGGGCATGCCAAGCGTTCCCTACCCGGTTGTTTCATCGCTCCAAACGTTGCTTGATTTCATGGCCAACGAACTTCCCGAGGCCAAAGACGCTGACGCGAGGCGATTTGTCGACGATCGGTTTATCCGCGAGCTTGAGGAGAGTGGTTTTATCGGCGCGTTGTCTAACCAAGTCGATAGAGAATCATGATCGGATCTGCAATGGCTCGGTTACAAAGATCGCTTGTCCTTCTCCTGTCTTTGCTTGCCGCCGGCTGGCTGTCAATCGCACGTGGCGCGTCACCGGACGTCACATTGGACGCCGCCAAGCGCGAGAGCGAGGTCGTCTATTACGCCTCGATGAATCTGAGCGAAGCCAACGCCCTGATCGGTGAATTCGAGAAACGCTACCCGTTCATCAAAGTTAGGCTCCAACGGAGCGGCAGCGAAAAATTGCTCACCAGAGTCCTGACCGAAGCCCGCGCCAAGAAATTGTTTGCCGATGTGATTCAAACCGTGGAATTCAGCATGCATATTTTCAACCGGAGTGGCCTGCTGGCCCGCTATCTGCCCCAGGCGAATGCTTTCTATCCGAAGGATTTCAAGGAAGAGGGGTTTTGGACCACGGTTTACTACAACGCTTACGTCACCGCCTACAACACTCGGCTTGTGCCGCCGCGCATGGTTCCCAAAGTCTACGACGACCTGCTCGATGCCAAATGGAAAGGCAAATTGATGATGGAGGGGACCAAGGCCGATTGGTTCGCCGGCATGCTGCAAATCATGGGACCGGAGCGAGGTGTCAAGTTTATGCGCGAGCTCGCCAAACAGCAGCCGAGTCCCCGTGAGGGACATGAACTTTTGGCGCAGCTAGTCGCCGCAGGGGAAGGACTACTGGACGTCAACATTCCCGCCGCATCCGTCGAACGCTTAAAGGAAAAGGGTGCGCCCATCGATTGGATCGCTTTGGGTGTCGCTCCCGCGGTTATGGTCGGTATCGGTATATCTTCGCAAGCGGCGCATCCCCATGCGGCTAAGTTATTCCTGGACTTTGCGCTGTCCAGCGAAGGACAGAAATTAGTACACACGCCAGGTCGATTTATCGCCCGTGGCGATCTTGCGTCGGAGCAACCCGCCGCGATCAAGGCCATAAAAATGGCGCCGGTTGATCCAGCCTTGGCGGAAAAGCTCGATGAGTATGCCAAACAACTGAGGAAGATCTTTGGAAATTGACAGACGCGCTGATTGCCCGATTTCGAAACACGAGAAACGAAACTGATTTTAGAAGGAGAAAGCCATGCGTATCATGTTTTTGAACCATTCTTTTGTGCGCCATTCAGCGACATTGGAGGCTCATATTAGAAAACTACTTGCCAGCTATGCCTCGCCTGGCACGACATTCGAATTGGCGTATCCTGATGATCTCGGCGGCGGCGCAGTATTAAGCCTCTTGGAAGAACGAAAAGCCCTGTCTGGCCTGCATCATATCCTGGAAACTCCGGCGCTGGTGCAAAAGGCCATCGAGGCCGAGCGCTCGGGATTCGATGCGGTGATGCAGAGCAATACCTTTGATCCGGGAGTGGAGGCGAGCCGGCTTGCTGTCCGCATTCCAGTGATCGGTCTGCTCCGCGCTTCGCTCCACTTTGCTGCCAGTATCTGCGACCGCTTTGGCCTGATCGTTCCCCTCGAACCCCACATCCCACACACGATGAGATTGGTGCAAGCCTACGGGATGGCGCCTTTTGTTTGCGGCATGAAAACCGTCGGTCTCTATGATACCGGAGATTTATCGGGTTACCATGACGTTGTCGTTGAGCGCACCCTCGCTGTCGGTAAAGAGCTCGTCGAGCAAGGCGCCCAGGCGATTATCCCATTGGGGGGAAAAATTTATCCCTACGTTGTCACCCCCGATGAGCTGGAGCCGCATCTCGGTGTGCCCGTCATCAATACCAAAGCCGTGGGAGTTGCCTACGC
>JAHKKJ010000534.1 GCA_020027655.1 Deltaproteobacteria bacterium
GATTTCTCGCGGAGTCTATCCTGAGCAATGCCGAAGGACTCGAAATGACAGCAAGCCTCGCGTTTATCCGATAGCTTCGACTGTCATCTCGAACCCTTCGGTAGTCATCCTGAGCCTTAGCGAAGGATCTCAGAGTAAACTCCGTGAGAGATCTTGCATTTTCTCCCGCCCCGATCATGGGAGCCCGTCGAACCATCCATACTAAACTCCGGCTTGGTCGCCAAGCTCTTTGTGCAAGCGCCGTGTAAATTCTTGAAGAATCAGTGTCGCCGTGGCGCGCAAAACCATGTCGCCGAGAATCGCCAGCCGGCCTCTGATCTTGATGTCCGCTTTATAGTCCATTTGTGTTTTGTTATCCGTGAGTTCGCGTAGATCCACCGTCATATCGGCATTGACGGTACTTTTCGTGACGGAATCGGTTCCTTCGGTTCGCACGACCATCTGATCCGGTGGCTGGCTCTCTACAATCGTCGCCCGAAACGTGAACTTCCCGGAGATCGGCCCCACCGCCGCACCAAGCGCCCCCTCAAACGTCTTGTCGTCGATCTGCTTCACCTCTTCGATGCCGGGCAAACAAGCTGAAAATTTATTGATGTCGATCAAGAAATCCCACGCTTTGTTCACAGGGACATCCAGATCGATCTTGCCGTCAAAAATCATCGCCGTGGGCTCTCCGCAAAAACTTACGCGCGATCTTATGTGAGAAAAATTGACCTGACAAGGCCTTTGGGCTCATTGATTTTCACATCACCATCATACGATCGCCCCGACCGCTTCGCTTCTTCACCTGATGCCAACCCCTCTCGATCGCTTCAAAGTGGCCCGGCATGCTGTGGAGTAACAGTCTTCCAGGAACTCGGGTGGGAAGGTCGACGCGACGAAGCATCTTAGTCTCCCTTGTGTGGAATTAACTTATCGTTGCTCTTCAGAAATATTTTCTGGTCGTTATTGCCCTTGATATGAGGACATAACCAACACACGACAAAAAACCAGGGGATCGAAAAGATTGTAATGATTGTCTGTTGTCTCAGGCCCCTACAGCCCTACTCCTAGACTCGATTTTTTTTTGCCCCCTTGTTATTTACGAGAGCGTTGATTTACTAACAGTATGTCCGGATTCACGGTTTCTTCGTTGTCGCCCAAGTGCCTGGCTGACGGTGTGCCCTTTACTGGGCTCATGGGGTGGGTGTGGTGGGTCCGGGGCGTGCGACGTAGCAATGTAAATCCAAATCTCTGCAACAGGTGAGAGTTGCACTGGGAGGCGGGCCGTCTCTCTGAGGTAACGGTACTCTTCGCCGATTGTCGGGAATATACTCGCCTGACGCGGGAGCTTGGGATCGAAAACCTGACTCCGGTGACGGAAGAATTTTTCAAAACGAGCGCTGGGGTCATAAGAGAGCAGCATGGAATCGTCGACCGCTTGCTGGGCGATGCAGTCATGGCCTTTTTCAACGTCCCCATAAAGCACGACGATCACGTGCTCCGCGCCGTCAACGCGGCATTTCAGATTCAGGAAGGAGTGAGGCGCATCAACGCAACACTGAACGGCGTATTTGTCCTGGGCGTGGGCGTTGGGATCGCGACCGGTACGGCGCTGACGACCAACATGGGCTCGACCAACTGCGGCGATTACACTATGGTCGGCGACAGCATCAACATCGCCTCACGGCTGCAAGGGCAAGCCGCTCCCGGGGAGGTTTTGGTAACGGAGGATGTTTACAAGACGATCAGTACAGTTTTTCCTGGTGCAATGCGTGTCGAGTACTTGTTGAAAGGGATTTCACCGCCCGTTGCCGCCTACCGGCTGGTGCGAGACCCGAGCGCCACGGCACAGGCTGACGATCGCAAGGCAATGAAGTAACAAAAGATCAGATAAGGGTTCAAGTCTGGGTTGACTAAATAGAAACCTTTCCGCTCGAATTGCAAGGGGGAATCGAACTCGCATTAACGTTCTCGGATTGCAGAAACAAGGATTGTAATGATTGTATGTCAGACCCCAATTATTTTTACCCTACAAAATTTTTTCCCTAAGGAATGTCGATCAGACCACCAAATATATAAGCTGCCACGCTTGGAAAGCAAAAACCAAGAATCAACCCGATGGATCCGCCAATGACCGCTCCAAAAAAGATGCCGTTAAAGCCATCCCAACTGGTATGCCCAACGCGCATGGGGCCGATTCGCTGCGGCAAGCACCGCTGGCGGCTGAGCTTGGCGTTAGGTTTCAAAACTACTTTGGCTTGACTCAGATTCCGGTATGAAGTATCGTCATACCACGAGGTGAGTCATGGCAAGATCCAAAGTTGCAATTTCTTTAGATGAGTCCACCCTAAATCGGCTCGATCAGTTGGTTAAGAAACAAGTCTTTCCCAACCGTAGTCAGGCCATCGAGGAAGCCGTTGCGGAGAAACTCGCGCGGCTCGAGAAAAGCCGTCTAGCCCAAGAGTGCGCCAAACTTGATCCCACGTTCGAAAAAGCGCTCGCGGAAGAAGGGCTATCTGAGGACCTGGCGGAATGGCCCGAATACTGAGAGGTGAGATCCGCTGGGCCAACTTAAATCCGGCACGGGGACGTGAACAAACAGGACAACGTCCAGTTTTGATTCTGAGTCAGGACGTTTTCAATGAACGGTCCGGAACGGTGATTGCCGTTGCTCTCACGAGTCAACCTCAACGCGCCGGCTTTCCTTTAACGCTTGAACTTCATGCAAGAGGGCTCCCGAAAAAATCATGGGTGAAAATCAGCCAGATTCGCACCCTTGCGGTCGAAAGGATTGGGAAGATGATTGCCAGAGCGTCTCCAGAGGAGTTGGCTCAGGTCGTTGAAGGATTGAACGAGATTATCGGCACCTAACAAACGGCTTGAGGCGATTCCGGCTCAGCCTTTGCGTTAAGCTCGGGCCCTATCAAAGATGGAGGCTATGCTTTGAGTTCAAGCGAGACCGAAGAACGCGACGTTCGCATCGCGATCGCCGTGCGCGCCACATCACAGAGCCTTGGGTGGATTGGGACCGAAGCGGGCATCTTTCACCGGCTCGGGCTCAATGTCATGTTCCCAGCCATGGAGACCGCGGCGGTGGAGGCAGTCGCGGGATTAGTCCGTGGGGAGTGGGATTTTGTCGAAGTTGGTGGCGCTCCGATTGTCCAAGGGGTCCTGGATGGACATGATACCGTCATGCTCTTGGCGGCGGAACGGGCACCCCTAGCGGGCCGCTATCTCGTGGCACGTCGAGACCTTACCGCGCCGATGGACCTGCGTGGGGGACGCATCGGCGTCCTGACTGAGGCTGGGCAAACCGGTATCAGTGCGCGCGCCATGCTCCACCAGTGGGGGATAACCGCCACGCTCGTGCCCCTGGGCACGTACCCAAAGATTTACGCGGCCCTTAGCGCGCAGGACATTGATGCGGGCATCCTCTCTGAGGAATATCGCCTCGCGGCCCAGCGGGCGTTTGGCCTCACGGCGTTTCCCATCCCAGCGACCGCGTTGCCACCCGCACTGGCATCGACGCGGCGGCTGATTCGCCGTCGCCGCGGGCTGGTCACCCGAGTGGTGCAGGCGTACGTGGAGACGATTCACCTGTTCAAGACCAACCGCGCTCTCGTGATACCCTTACTCCACCGGTTCTTGCAGGACTTTGATCAGGAGATCATGGTGGACATTTACGAGTTTTATGCCCCACGATTTCAACCGCTGCCGCTGCCTTCAACGGTTGGGATTCAGCAGATGCTCAACGAGTTTGCGGCCACATACCCCGTGGCGCATACCCTGCCACCGACGGCGGTGACCGATACCTCGATGCTTGAGGAGTTGGAGCAGAGTGGATTGGTAGCGCGGCTGTATCGCCGGTGAGCGCGACGGCTGGGCACGGCTGAGCGTGTGGCGGGAGAG
>JAHKKJ010000535.1 GCA_020027655.1 Deltaproteobacteria bacterium
AGAGCGACTTGCTGCTGGTAGACACGGCGCTTTTGGGTTGGCCGGGAAACTATCTCATTCCGGAGTGGTGCTCGATGCTGCCAACACCGCCCGTAGAGTCCGGCGAGGCGCGGATGTATTTGCATCTCTACAATACGGACAAGGCCAAGGCGGATTTTGCGGCAGAAATGGAATTCGCAAAGCTCGGTATCATGACGGTGCGGAAGCTGGTCCGATGCGGTCAGATTAGAAACCCGAAAGTCAAAGTCATTGTCGCTCCATTGCAAATCGTGAGAGGCGTGGCCGCAACTTGCCGGGTCGTAGCGGTGGAGGATTGACCATGCGACTTATCGATCTAACGATGCCGATCTGGGAAGGGGCAGGTTACGGCGAGATTTTACCTTTCACAAATTCCCCCGTGAGATTTCTCGAATACATGTTTTATGACCGGCACGGCCTGCGCATGACGAGAATGAAGCTCGACGGAGAAACCGGCAGCCCGTTTATGGTGCCGCACCAGCGAAATCCTTTTGACAACACGCCTCTGCAACCCAACCCAAAGTTTTCTTGGACCCTGGACGAAATCCCCCTCGAAAAACTCATCTTAAGGGACACCGTTATTCTGGATATCAGAGCGGAAGAAGGTCACGAGATAACGCCCGCCGAAATGGAGACCGCGATAACCCGCGCCGGCTACCGAAAAGGCGACGAGGTGCTGCTTCGCACCGGATGGGGAACGCGGCAAAAGGCATACGAACTCGGCGTCGATTACTACAAGCGAACTCCAAGCATCCACTATGATGCGGCGGCCCTTTTGGCGGCAAAGATGGACGAGATGAATAGCGCCATTTTTATGACCGATTGTGGATTGGTCAATCCTCCCAGAGTCCAGGGTAACAATTGGTTCCGTGGCGACACCCCTTTGACTCCCCTGCCCAAACCTTGGCCGTCGGCTGAAGCGCGCGAACGGGTGCTGGATCTGGGCGCACATAAACACGGCAGCCCTCATCCCAGTAGCTACGGTGCATTGATCAAGAAAGCTATGGCGGGTTGCAAGTGCCTGGTCGACTGCGATCAGATCGCGAAAGCTCGCGTGAAAATGATTATTCTGCCGCTGCTGATTAAAAGAGGCGGCGCTTCACCGTGCCGTTTCATTGCGGTGGAGGAGTGAACCATCTTATTTACAATAGCGGACAGCGTTGCGGAGACGCTTTAAATGTTCGACAGAACCAGTTCAACAAAGTTTATCGCGCCAAGACGCCAAGCGCGCAAAGAAATCCAGAAATCCCCTTTCATCCCCCTTTGACAAAGGGGGAAAGAGGGGGATTTGAGGAACCTTGGCGTACTTTGCGTCCCTTCGACATCGCTCAGGACATTCTTTGCGTCTTTGCGCGAGTGATCTTATTCCGACCCAAATAGAACCGAAAATTTCGAATATCTTCGGCTGCACCTTCAGTCGCGCAAATTGTAAAGCCGCGCGCAGTTCTTCCATAGAATCTTGCGCCGGGACTGATCCGAGATGCCGTCGATCCCAAGAAACGTGTTCAGCGCCTGGGGAAAAGACGAATCCCCGTGGGGCCAATCGGTGGAGATGACGATATTTTCGTCGCCCAGGTCTTTGATCGTATCAACCACAAGCTTTTCATCGGGATCCACGGACAAAAAACATTGGCGACGGAAGTAATAGCTGGGCGGATGCTTCAATCCATAGCGGCGCTCGTTGCCGAATTTTTCCCAACGCTCGTCGAGACAATATAACCAGGAAGGAGCCCAGCTGCAGAGGCCCTCGAGAAAGGCTGCTCTCAGCGCCGGAAATCTTTCAAAGACTCCCCCGGTAAGCATGGCGCCGAGGGCCAGCATCGACTCGATGGCGTGCCCTGAGGCATGCGCCAGCGGAAAGTTATCAAAGTAACGAACGCCCACGTGGCCGTGGTGCGCCAGATTGATCCCGTGAAAAGCGACCGGCACGTTGAGGTCGACGGCGGTCGCCCAAAGCGGATCATAATAGGGATCGTAAAACGGCCGGGCTTTCACCTGATGGTTGGGCAAGACCAAGGCGACTGCGCCCAGTTCCTTGACCGCGCGGCGCGCTTCGGTGACGGCCAGCTCCACGTCGTGTAACGCCATCTGGGCAGTGGGCAACAACCGGCTGGGGTTCGCGTTGCAAAAATCTCGCAGCCAATTGTTGAACGCTCGGCAGATGGCGGCGGCGAGTTTAGGCTCGATGTCGTCCGTACCTGTGGCATGGGCCGTGTAGGTGCGGAACACTACACCGATGTCGAGCCCTTCCAAATCCATCGCTTCGATCATATCCACCGGCGAGCTATGGTCCTCCCCTTCACGCCGCCCAAGCTTCTTGTATCTTTCTTTAGTCCGCGCGCGGCGGATGGCGATGTCTTCCTGTCGGCCGGGAAGATTCGCTCGAACCGGAACCGGCCGCTCGCCGATTTGCCACAACCCTTTCCCTGGCTCCGCCGGCCTCGGACCGTCTTTGAGAAATTCCGGTTCGAGATAGCGGAGCCAAAGATCTTTGGGTTCGACGACATGAATGTCGGAATCGATCACTTTAAATCCTAGCTTGGCCATTCGGATTCTCTTTCAGACGCCAAGAGAGTTTCTTCTTGGCGCTCTCTAAATCCCTTGCGTCCTTTGCGTTCTCTGCGGTGAAATTCTCTCTCTTTGATTGTGGTGCGCCGCTACTTTTCCTCGTATTCTTTGAGCGCCTCCAAACGCGGATCGAGCCCCAGGCCCGGCGTTTCCGCCAGAGTAACCCACCCGTGGTCCGGAGCCGGCGGGTTTTGGTAGATCGCCTCGCCGACTTTCCACATGTCGACATGAAATTCCACTCGCCAGCCGTTGGCCATCGCGGCCTGCAAGTGCATGTTGTGGTGCGGCCATCCGCCACCGTTGGCAATCGGCAAATTGAATGCCTGCGCCAGCGCCGCTACCTTCACCGCTTCGGTATAGCCGCCCACCGAGCAGACGTTGGGCTGCACGATATCCACGGCGCGGTTGACGATCAGCTCACGGTGGCGAAAGCGGTGGCCTTCGTTCTGTCCGGCGGCGATAGGTATGGAAGTATGCCGGCGGAGATCCGCCAAGAGATGCGCATCGTTCTGATAAACCGGTTCCTCGAACCAGGTGATGCGATAGGGCTCCACCAACTTGCAAAGCTCCAGGGCGCGGTTGAACGAGAAAAGATAGTTGGCATCGATCATCAACTCCACTTTCTCTCCTACGGCTTCTCGCACCGCCTGCACGCGCTCCGCATCCACTCCCGGGTTTTCCGGATCGACGGCGACGACCATCTTTAGCCGGTGCGCTCCCTGAGCGACAAAAGATTTGGCCACCTCGACGAGTTGCTCTTTGGTGTATTGCTTGAGCCCGAACGTCACATAGGCGGGCACCGGATTCTGCGCGCCGCCGAGCAAACGCCAAACCGGTTCCTTATAGTATTTCCCTTTGATGTCCCAGAGCGCGATGTCGATGGCGCTTACCGCCGAGCTCCACATTCCCGTTTGCGCCCGCGGGTTAAACGTCGTGTACAACTGGTGCCAGATGCGCTCGGTCTCAACCGGATTTTTGCCTCGCAAGAACGGCGCGGCCTCGCGGTTGATGAACTCCCTGGCGCCAAAACGCTGCGCCGCCCGGGTCAGTCCGTAACCCGTGAACCCCTGGTCGGTTTCGACAGTAACGAAAACAATTGGCGTCCAAATCTTCTCTTTGAGGAGCGGCATCTCTACCGGAATTCGATGAAGAGTAGCCCTGACGTCAGTGATCTGCATATGTCACCTCGTGTACTTTTTCGTCTGCCACAGTTACAACGGATGAAATCAACAAGTCAAACTTGCGACGACCCGCAGGCTGCTGCAAAAGCCTTAGGACGGTTCATGCTTCGACTAAGC
>JAHKKJ010000094.1 GCA_020027655.1 Deltaproteobacteria bacterium
CCTGCGTTTCAAATCGCCCCCCCAAGTTCTGGGATCAGACGAGTTTCAGCGAGTTTGGGCTTCTTGCGCCGCTTTGGTCAGAGCGGGGACAATTTCAAAAAGGTCGCCGACCACGCCGATATGAGCCACCTGAAAAATCGGCGCGTTCGGGTCTTTATTGATGGCGATAATCCGCTTGGAATCTCTCATGCCGGTCAAATGCTGAATGGCGCCTGAGATGCCGCAGGCAACGTAAACTTTCGGCGCTACGCTCTTCCCGGAAGCGCCCACCTGCCGCTCGCGGGGCAGCCATCCAACGTCTACCACGGGCCGGGAGCAGGCCAGAGTCCCGCCGAGAGCCTCTGCGAGTTCCGCCGTGAAATGGATTTTTTCTTGGTCGCCGATCCCTCGCCCGACAGCGACGATGATCTCTGCCTTGCCGAGATCAACATCGCCCTTGGGCTCCTCGGTGATTTCGAGCACACGGCTGCGAGAGGGAATGCTATTAACGTCTATCGTGATCGATTGCACAACCGCCTTTTTAGCCAATGGCGCCGTCAGAATGGCTGGCCCCTTCTGCAGCGCTACCACAGCGGTGGCATTTTCTTCCAGGGCGATCTGCGCGTGGATCGTACCGTCAAACAGTGGCCGCGTCACGGTTATCACACCATCGCGCAGCTCTATGTTCACGCAGTTGGTCAACGCGTTCATCCTGAGCTTGCTTGCAATGGCGGGAGTCAACTCCATTCCGACGAGGCTGTAGCCGACGAGCACTAAGCGCGGCTCTACTTGTTTTCCGATTTCGGCAAAAACATGCGCCTGCACTTCCCCGCCAGCTAAAGCTAATCCGGGGTCGTCAACGACTAGGATTCTGTCAATCCCTTTGCCCTGGAGGGCCTCAACGACATTTTCCATCCGATGTCCGATCGCCGCGGCCACCAACTCTACTTTCATTTCTTTTGCAAGCCGGGAGCCGATGGCCAGCAGTTGGGAAGTCAGAGACTCGACTTTACCCTCCGAGTGTTCCACCAAAACAAGTACATCCCGCGCCATAGTTAGAGGCTCTCCCGAATCTTATTGAGCAAGGCAGTGGCAATTTCTTGCGGACTTCCTTGAAGAAGCTCAACCTGGTGCGTACGTTCGGGGGGACGGACAGCGATAAAGCGGTAGCCCCGTGGGGCCAGCTGATCCACTTGTAAGCCGAGGTCCGCCAATGAAAATGAAGCCACGGGTTGCTGCCGAGCCCGAATCCTGCGTGCCGGAGGAACGAAGGTGAGAGGTTGGATGCCGGTCTGTACGCACAGGAGCGCCGGTAACATCAGCTCCACCTCGGCATAACGTCCACCGCCCAGCTCTTTGCGTACCTTGACGGTGTTGTTCTCACGCGCCTCGACTTCCACGACGGCATAGGCAAATGGAATCCCCAGCAAGCTTGCGGCAGCAATGCCCACTTGACCGCCAAGCGTGTCACGCGATTGAGTTCCCGTCAGCACAAGGTCGAAGTCGAGCTTTCCGAGAGCCGACGCTATGACGTTGCTCGCAACTCGCGGGTCCTGACTTTCGCAATCGACGCGAACCGCCTTATCAGCGCCTTTCGCCAGCGCATAATACAAAATATCCAGAGCTTTTATGTTCCCCATCGAAATCGCCGTGATCTGGCCACCGTGACTGCGCTTGAGCGCTAGAGCTTCCTCTAGAGCGTACTCATCGCACTCATTGATGGCGAGAAGCTGGCCTTGATATTGGATCGCTTTGCCATCGGCACCGATTTTCAGATCGGTTACCAAGCCCGGCACGGCTTTGCAGCAGACGACAATATTCATTGTCGTTTACATTTTTTGGCTTGCGGCATTGGTGCCGGCAATTTTTCCCGTCACGGCGCCGCGCAGAAGTCCCGATCCGCTGGGGTAGTTGTAATAGAAGAACCCGGCAGTCAGCTCGCCCGCCGCGTAAAGCCCCGGGATCGGCCGATCAGATTTATTTAAAACCTGACAGTCGGTGTTTATCTTGAGTCCGCCGTAGGTAAACGTCAGACCGCAGGTGGCCGCATAGGCCGTGTAAGGCGGAATATCAAGCTTTTGCGCCCAGTTGGTTTTGGGTGGATAAAGACCCTTGGTTGCCCGGCCGTCACGAATGAGCTCGTTGAATGGGCGATCTTCTACGACGGCATTATTGAACTCCTCTACAGTCTTCACCAGAGCGTCGGGGTTGATCTCAAGCATATCGGCCAACTCTTTAATGGAGTTAGCGATCACCGGAGTCGCTCCATCGTAGAGATACCGACCCACCGCCTCTTTCAATTTTTCATCGAATATTTGGTACGCGATGCCACCGGGCTGTTTGAGAATCTCGGCGCCGGTCTTAGCGTAAGTATAAGCGTGGAAGTCTTCGCCCTCGTCGATAAAGCGGCGCCCCTCGCTATTGACCATGATGCCGATGGTCCAGGCGTAGCGATGGGTGCGATAACGACGGTTCGCGGGATCGAGAAATCCGCCTTCGTAGTCGCCCGCATCGGCGTCAATAGGTGTGGCGTGACCGCCGCTCCAGTGGCCGAACGGTTGCGCGCCGATATCAAGGGCCATCTGAATCCCATCGCCGGTGTTGTACTTGGTGCCGCGCACCTTGGCCAGATCCCAGCCACTACCGAGGAATTGGGCGCGCAACGCGGGATTGGCCGAGAAGCCGCCGCTGCCCAGAACCAAACCCTTGCAGTGGATCTCGCTAAATCCTTCGGGGCTCTGCACCACCACCCCGAATACCCGACCGCTCTCATTGGTCAGGATGCGCGCAGCGGCAGTTTCAAACCGGACCGGAATTCCTTTATCGTCAATAATGCGATGCCACATCTCGACAAGCCCGCCGCCGCCGTCCTTGGAGTGGATGAAGCTGCTGCCGTGATGCCAGCGGAAGCGTCCCCCTTCGGGCTTCGCCGCGCTGTAGAGAATTTCCCATTGGATGCCCATTTCCCGCATCCATTTCACAGTCGGGTAGGATTCGTTAACCAACAGTTCCGCTAGCTCCGGCACCGACCGCCCGCGCGTCACCCGCATCAAGTCGGCGTAAAATTCGTCCTTGGTGTAAGGAGGAAGATCGATTTTTGCCCACTCGCTTTCGCTTACATGAGGGAGCAGAGGCTTTTCGTCGGCAATCCCGTTGTGCACATGACGGAACTGCGCGCCGTGGCTAAACCACGTGTTGCCACCTTTTTTCGCCTGTGGCGCCTTTTCTAACACCAGAACTTTGGCTCCGGCGTTGTGCGCCGCAACTGCAGCGGCCTGAGCGGCATTGCCGAATCCGACCACCACCACGTCGCAATTCTCGGTCTTCATAAATCAGCCTCCAGGGTTTTTCTTATAATGCTTTTAATGCCATATCACGGGACATGGCCTATGTCAGTACCGATTTGAGTTGCCATAGTTCCCAGAGAGACTTGTAAGTAAAATCAAAGCGAGATAATTCAAAGATTGTGATAAGGGAAAGATGGTTGAAATAAAATAGTCAAGGGACGTCGGTCTTGGAGAAGTGCCACTTGTAGCAGGCACACAGGAGATAAAAAAATGGTCAAAACGCAAGGTGTCGTTCACTTCAGTCTTCCGGTCACCGACCTGGAACGCAGCGCAAAGTTCTACAGCGAGCTTCTCGGGATGAAAATCGTGCAGAAAACTCCTCGCATGGTCTTCCTCAAATGCGGCGACGATTACTTTATCTTGGCAAAGGATTCTCCGGTAAAGTACGACTCTCTGGAGCAAACCCCTGTCCATCATGCCTTCAAGGTTGCGGCGGAGGACTTTGAGCCTGCAGTGGAGTTCCTCAAACAAAATGGAGTCAAAATATTCCACGTGGAAGATCGCCGGGACGGTGTTTTTTGGGGCAGGCAAGCCTACTTTCTAGATCCGGACGGCAACAAGCTGGAGATTCATGACCCCCAGGGAATGGGTGTTTGAGGGAGAAGCTATGCACTATGAACTAGAACATGTGGCGGTTTACTGCCGAGATATTAACGAATCGATTAAGTTCTATGAGAAGTTTTTTGGAGGTATCCCCACGGCGATACGAAGGGGCGCAGCGGGTTATGGCTTTTGCTTTATAAAAATCGATGGTTCGCCGTCCATTCAACTGATGGAATCCTCCGGGCAGGTTGGCATCCATCATTATGGATTTGTGACCGACGACATCGAGCAGGTCACCAGGGACTTCCAGGAAAAAGGCGCCGAGATCATTCGCGAAAACCGCGACCCGGCAGGAAAACTGACGACCATTTTCGTCAAAGATCCAAATGGCTTGGAATTGGAAATTCGCTGTCCTCGATAGGCGGGCTTCGAGTTTAGTCCCTTTGGTCTGTTCATCTTCATGATGATCTTACAGCGTGAGCTATTCTCCATCGCTGCGGACAATAACAACATCATCCGCTGCGAAGATCACGACGACTCCCTGGCCTCGTTGAAACAGCGCCCTGCCTTTCGGATTGATTGTGTATGTTTTGAGGGCTCTGCCGGCCAATTGAATTTCGTATTCTACAAACGATCCCTGGTACGCTGAAGCCGCGACATGGCCCGTGAGTTGATTTGCCCCTGTCGGTGTGCTGCCGGCGGCTCTCAATTCCATCGCTTCAGGACGAACACTGAGTAGAACTTCATCTCCACGTTCCGGTAGTTTGGCCGAAGCGGAGGATGCGGCGCGGATGACCAAGTTATCGTCGGTCCGAACCTCTATGACCCGCGGGTCCGCTTGCAGCACCTTTCCCGAGAAAAGATTGGATTGACCCACGAAAGCGGCAACAAACTCGTTGGCGGGCTGTTCGTAAATTTGCCGCGGTGTGCTCTCCTGTACGACCCGTCCCCCGTTCATGACAGCAATTCGCGTGGAAAGCGCCAGCGCTTCTTCCTGATCGTGGGTTACATAGATCGTTGTTAGCCCGAGATCACGCTGGAGTTTCAGCAGCTCGATGCGCATGTCAATGCGCAGCTTGGCGTCCAGATTGCTCAGCGGTTCGTCCAGCAGCAAGAGCCTGGGTTGAATCACGAGTGTGCGAGCTACGGCGACGCGCTGTTGTTGTCCGCCGGAAAGTTGTGAGGGTCGACGATTCTCAGTTCCTTGCAGATCCACCTGCTTGAGTGTTTCCATGACTCTTCGTTCGATTTCGCTCGGCGCCACTTTTCGCTCGCGCAAGCCAAAGGCCACGTTCTCGAAAACGGTCATGTGAGGCCAGAGCGCGTAATTCTGGAACACGAGCCCGACATTCCGTCGCCATGGTGGCACATGGTCCATCGGCTGTCCGTCAAGATAGATCGTGCCTTCGTCAGGGAACACGAAACCAGCAATGATTCTTAGTAGCGTCGTCTTGCCGCAACCACTGGGTCCGAGAAAGGTAAAAAACTCTCCGCGCCGGATGTGAAGATTAACGCCGCGGACGGCCCATTGCTCGCCGTAGGATTTGCCGATGCCGTCAAGTCTCACTTCCGCGGGCTGCATCGCTAAATCCTGAAAGCGTTGCCTGCCCGACCGCCAAAGATTCGGTGGGTTAAATAGGTTCCGAGGGAAACCAGAAGTATCGCAACGACACCGAGGGCGGCCCCCGCGCCCCGTCCTAACGGGCTCTGCATGTAGATGTAAATCCCGTAGGAGATAGGTCCTAACTCGATGCGCGGCACGAGCATGATCGTCGAGGCAAGCTCCACGCATGAAGTCACGAATCCAATGAGCCCGCCCGCTACCAGCCCGCCGGAGATCAATGGAAGGGTAACTTTGGCGAATGTCTTTAGGCGATTGGCGCCCAGGCTTTGCGCCGATTCCTCGAGGTTTACATGAACTTGCTGAAGCGCCGCATAGGAGGCGCGAACGGTATAGGGTAGCCGCCGCATGGTGTAGGCGACGACCAAAATGACCCAAGAAGAGGTGAGTGGCGCGCCGAGGCCGGGAAAATCCCACCCGTGAAAAACCCGTAAGTAGCCCACAGCCAGCACGACTCCGGGGATCGCCAGCGGCAAGGTAGCGATGGCGTCTAGCAAGTTCCTACCCGCTAACCGGCTACGCAACAGCAAAAAGGCGATGGCCGCGCCGAGAATAATATCGAGACCTGCGGCCAGCAAAGTGTAGAGCAGAGTGTTCTTTATGAAGTGAGGTGCTCTAAAGAGAATCTCCGCGAAATTACCCAAGGTGTAAGCCGTGGGAAGCAGGGTAAAGCTCCACACTTTGGAAAAAGATAACAACAGAATCCCTATATGCGGCAATAGGCTGACCCCGAGTATGGCGCCGCAAAGGAGCCATACGAGAAGTAATTTTTTCCCGTGAAGCCTACGTGTTACAGGAGCAGATCGTTGAACCGTCGCATACTCGGCAAGACCGAGATACTTTCGGGCGGCGAGCAGCGAAATAAGCGATAGGACTACCAGGACCACACAAACCACGTACCCATCCACGTCATCCATCCCCACGGTCGTGATTCGCAAGTACGCTTGCGGTGCAAGGAGGTTTTTGTAATTCAGCATCAACGGTGTTCCGAGGTCGTCGATGGTGCGGATGAACGTCAACAACGAGCCGGCGATAAAGCCGGGAAGCATCAGTGGGAGAGTGATGCGGCGAAACAGCCGGAACCCGTGGCAGCCCATGTTTTGAGCCATCTCTTCCATCGAGGGATCGATGTTGGAGAGCGAGACCACAGTGTTGAGCAAGATAAAAGGAAAGAAGTGTAAAGTTTGCACGAGCACGACGCCCGTCAGGCCTTCCATGAACGGAATCGTCATATCGAACCAGCGCATTAACAAGAGATTAACCATGCCGCTCCGGCCGAGAATTAGCTGGAGCGCGACGGCCCCGACAAAAGGCGGAATGACCAGCGGCAGGGTCGCCGCGGTTTGGAGCAAGATTTTGGCGCGAAATTCGTAGCGGGCGATTATATAGGCGAGCGGTAGGGAAATAAGGCCGCTGAAGACAACGACAAGGAGGCCGCTCACAAGGGTGTTCCCGAGGGCTTCGCGAAACAGCGGGCGGCGAAAGAAATTCAGGAAGTGGATCAGGGTTAAGTTGCCGGTTTCATCCGACAGAGCAATCCAGAGCACGCGCAGTATCGGATAGAGGATAAAAGCGATTAAGATCGCAAGCAGGAACGCCATGGCTCCTCCTTGCCGCCAGTCGATTCGCTCCTTGGGGCGAAGCCGTATGGCAAGGGGAGAGACTGCCATGGGTGGGGCGCCTGGATATTATTATAGTGGTCGAAAACTGTTTTTAGTCGCGGCATCCCGGCGTTTAGCGTGCCATGGCTGCGGCCTTGTTCGCCAACTCTTTTGCCTTGTCGTAATTTGTCCTGGCGAAGGTCTCCCATTCGGTCTCGAGTTGGGCCTTTAAACCGGACTTCGACTTAAAGGCGCCGGAGATCTCTTTGTCGCTGGCGCGCTTGTCATCAATGGGCGCCTGGGAAGCGAACTTTTTAGCCTCGCCCAACAGAGTCTTCCCTTGCGCGGCATTGGCGCTCTTGCTCCTGGCTAAGGCTTCTTCGGCTTTGTAGATGCTTCCCCAAGCATCTCGTAGCTCGCGATGCCGAAAGGTAATGATATGATCGTAGAGAGAATTCACGACGTCCCGCCGTCCGGAAGATAGGGTATCATTGAAGTTCACTCCACCCATCTTGCTCTTGAATGGGTTGGGATAATCTTTTGGCGCTTTAGCATACAACTCGGGAATCACTGGCAGCCGGGCAATCTCCGGCGAAAAGAGCACCAACTGTCCGGTCTCGCTCAGCAGATAATTCACGAAAGCTCGGGCATTCTCGGGATTCGGTCCGCCCTTGACGATGCCGACACTGGCGGGGACGACGGAAGTCAACGAGGGGTAGACAAACTCCACGGGCTGCCCGCTGGCAATGGCGGACAAACCGAAGAAATCGATGACTACGCCAATGCCGTACTGGCCGCTGATCACTGCCTCGGGTACGCCGAAACTCCGTTCCGTGATCGTTCCCATATTGCCACCGGAGTTAAGCAGCAAGGCCCAACCTTTTTCCCATCCGTAGGCCTGGAGGATGGTTTCAACCGTTAAATGAGTCGTGCCACTTCGTGACGGGGCGCTGATGACGAGATGGCCGTGGTATCTGGGGCTCGTCAGGTCGGTCCACTCTTTCGGCGCCGGAAGTTTGTGCGCCTGAAGATAGTTCTTGTTCCACATCAAGCCATAACCGCTGATGGCAAAGCCAAAATATTTGCCGTCGGGATCGTGGATCGGGAAGGTGCCGATCTTTGCCGGGATGCGCGCCATGATCTCTTTAGGCGGGGCGTAATTTTCCAGCAGCCCTTCCGATTCGAGTGTTTGAAACGCGTCCGGGGCGCTTACCCAGAAGATATCCGCCTCCGGCTTGGCCTTGGTCTCGCGCAGATAGGTCACACCGGCGTTGGTTTGCTTGCTGTTAATGACGACGGTGACGCCCGGATGTTTCCCTTCGAAAGTTTTCTTGTAGGTCTCAAACAGCTCCTTGGGAAACGAGGTGACGATGACGACTTCTTTTGCCGCCGCCGAACTGGCAATAAAATAAAGGACGAACCCAACCAACCAGAAGCTAAGGCGTTTCATAAGCACCTCCTGTCTCTTGACCAGCAAAACCCGATACAGTGGCAGTAACTCACCATGAAGGGTAGGACCTGTCAAGGGAGAGCAATAAAACCGTTGAAATTAGATTCGTCGCTCGCTTAACTACCACAAGATGCGTCCTCGTCTTGAACCCTCAGAGGGCGAACTGTTATCTTAGCGGCTGGCGCCGAAACTCAGCCAAGAACTCTCCTGACTGACCGTCGACAAAAGCTGCATGGATCTTTTCAGCCCCCATTTCTTCGTGGTAACCCTGGCGCTGGTCGGTCTTGTCATCATCATCGCAGCCCTCCTCTCGGGCCTCATCGACCGCAGCGACCTGCCGCAGGTAGGGGTGTTCTTGGCGCTTGGCGCCATTCTCGGCCCCGCGGGATTGGGATTGCTCAACGTGACTTTGGAGTCGCCGATCGTCGCGGTCGTAGCCACGTTGAGTTTAGTTCTGGTGTTGTTCACGGATGCCGTCAGTCTTAGTATCGCTGAGATCCAGCGTCATGGACGTCTAGCTTTCCTGGTTTTGGGTCCGGGGACGCTTCTCACTGCCGCACTCGTTGCTCTCGTTGGCTGGTCACTCCTGGGTCTTCCTCCCGCCGCCGCAGCTATCTTGGGCGCAGCGCTAGCCTCCACCGATCCGATCATGTTGCGCGGCCTCATTCGCCGTCCGGGGCTTCCCGAGCCGGTGCGACTGGCGCTGCGGCTCGAGAGCGGTCTGAACGACGCTGTTCTATTACCGATTATTTTCGTGGCTATGCCGTTTCTGCTCCAGCGTGGGCCCCCGAGCGGCAACGAATGGGTGCGCCTAGGTCTCGACTTCTTTCTGCTGGGACCGGGAGCTGGTATAGCCGTCGGGCTGTTCGGGCTGTCCGCGCTTGACATGATCCGGCGCAAAATCGGAGTGCGGCGAGACTACGAATCGCTTTACTCTTTAGGAGTAGCGTTCACCGCCTATGCTGCAGCCGAAGCGGTTCACGGAAGCGGATTTCTGGCCGTCGCCATCGCTGCGGCCCTGCGCCCGTCGACCGGCGCGG
>JAHKKJ010000536.1 GCA_020027655.1 Deltaproteobacteria bacterium
GTCATTAGCCGAGACAACGTATCGGTAAAGGTCAGCGCTGTTCTCTACTTCAGGGTCATCGATCCCAATCGAGCGGTCCGCGAAGTGGCAAACTATCTCTTTGCAACTTCCCAGCTTGCCCAGGTGACATTGCGCAGTGTCTGCGGGCAGGCGGAGCTGGATGAGCTGCTTGCAGAAAGGGAAAAAATCAATACTCGAATCCAAACCATTCTCGATGGGCAAACCGAACCATGGGGCATCAAGGTCGTCTTGGTGGAGTTAAAGAATATCGATCTGGCACAAGAGATGCAGCGCGCCATGGCCAAGCAAGCAGAAGCTGAGAGAGAAAGACGGGCGAAAGTGATTCATGCTGAGGGTGAATTCCAAGCCTCCCAAAAGTTGGCCGAAGCCGCGGAAGTCATCGCAAAACAACCCACCGCCATGCACCTCAGGTTTCTACAAAGCCTGGTTGAGGTGGCCGCCGAAAATAACCAAACGGTTGTCTTGCCCATTCCAGTGGATCTCATTGCGGGTCTTCTTAACCCAAGGCGAAGCTAGATCGAGCAATGAGCGTCGAAGAGAGCGGGCACAGGAGCGTAAAGCTGCAATGACTTCTAGGGGGCTTGTCTGTAAGTTTGCGTTTCTTCCAGGCGCTGACGCAGATCCGCGATGCTCTCGCCCGTCTGGTTCGACGTGGTTTTGAGCAACTCTTGGACGTCATCCATCAGTGCCTTGAAATCGGAAGTGAGCTTTCCCTTGTAACCTCATTCATTTCATAACAACCTCCCTTAGTACAATTTTCCACCTATGTCGTTGAATCTAGCCTCGTCGTTCTAAATCGCAAGCGAATTCATGAGATATCGCTACACTAGCTGACGGGGGAAATTGTCGGTTCTCTTTTTTGCAGGATCGCCGTGACCTCTTCGTCAGAAACCTGCGAAAAGTCTTCAAAGAACTCTCCCACCGCATAGAATTCAGCCGGCACGTCTAAACAGACGATGGCGTCTGGCTCACGGGACATTGCACGGGCCGCGGAGGGAGAGGCGACGGCCACGGCGCCGATGAGCTTCTTCGGTTTGCTCCTCTGTATCGCGCGCAACGCAGCGGTCATGGTTGAGCCGGTGGCGATGCCATCGTCTACCACAATGACGATGCGGTTGTGTGGGTCGATAGGCCCGCGCGACGGTGTATATCGCGCCCGCCGCTTTTGCAGGACCTCGAGTTGCGCCTGCTTCTCAGCTTCAAGATAGGCGCTGTCAATATCAAGGCCGTAGCCCGACAAGAAAACGTTTCCAGTTTCATCAATGGCCCCGATAGCAAGCTCAGGCTGACCGGGTGCTCCTAGTTTGTGCACTAAAACGACGTCCAATTCTCCGCCCAGCAGATCCGCGATAATCTCGGCCATACCGATCGCGCCACGAGGGATCGCCAAAACCAATGGGTTCTTGTTCTTGCAGTAAGCGCTCAACCTTCGGGCCAATAAACGCGCTGCGTGTTCTCGGTTTTCAAACAACATGGCTTTTCTCCTTTTGCGCCGAATCAAACGTATTTCCCTACCGCCGCCTGCCGGCGCCATTATTTCTTACCGGGCTCACTTTGCTTTTAAGGACGCCGAACCCCTCCATTCACCCTCAATAGCCTCTTCCCTGGAAAGTCGGCCAATATTTATATGCGCATGCTGCATGCCACCGCAATAAGCTCTGTTGGGTTGATTGTTCTACTTAAGTATCGAAACATCCTACATATTTTCTCACTCACGGGAAACAATCGTAACCGGCGCTCCCAAGCTTGCAAAGCATGGGCTGGCGAAAAACCATTCTACCTACCTTGACACCTCCGCATGGCGTTCTTATCTTAGAAATTGCTGTATTGGGCCTGTCATAGACGCGATTTCGCCTCAATTACTTCCCTCAAATCAATATCAACCCTGTCTCTAACGTGGGAATCCGTTTCTGGTGGTCCAACCAATCAAAACTGAGTGTTTACCGGATTGGGAAGGGACGCGTTTTGGGCTTGAGCCAACAGAGAAAAGGTGTTTTAAATGGGTGAGGATCAAAAGGAGATGGCAATGTCGGTAAATTTGGACATAGACAGAAGCGCGGACGAGATCGAAGACAGCCACGAGACCGATCCGGACACTTTGAACGACAAGGAGCCGGAGTTCGTGAGTGACGCCGATTCCAGCGATGAACCCCACGAGGAAGAGCCCGCCGAACGTGAGGAGGTAGGAGCAAATTTTAGCTCCGTCCAGCAATACCTGCACGACATCGGTTCCGTTGCTCTTCTCAGCCGGCAGCGGGAGACCGAACTCGCGATGCAGATGGAACGGGGCAAGAATCAGATCCTTCAAGCGCTCTGGTCGATCCCGACGGCGTTGCATCACGTGCTGGAACTGGGAAATGCGGTTGCCAGTGGGGACCTCGATCTACGCACGGTTATAGCCAAAGCGGATAGCGACGCGGATGACGGCGAGGAGACTCTCGATCCAAAACCGTTCCTCAAACTGGTCGGTAAGTTGCGCAAGTTGCATGAGACTCAAGAACAATACCGCCGGGAGTTGAAACGCATCCGTCTGTCGAAACAACGGCAGGCCCTCTTGACTCAGAAACAATCGCGTCTAACGGAAAAAATCTGTGCGGTGATGAAGGAACTCCGCCTTTCATCGAGCCGGGTTGAGGAAATGGTTCAACAGTTGAAACGTTCCACCGAGCGGCTGATGGTTTTGGAACAGCAAGAAGGAACCGCTTCAAGAGGAAATCGAAATGCAATATTGGCCGAGAGAAGGATCATAGAGGAGAAGATCGGCCTTCCGGCGACGGAGATCAAGACCCAGGTAGGTCTCATCCAAGACGGTGAAGCTCTCGTCAGCATCGCAAAAAAGGAGTTTACGGAAGCCAACTTGCGTCTTGTGGTCAGCATCGCCAAAAAATACATCAACCGCGGTTTAGGCTTTTTGGACCTCATTCAAGAAGGCAACCTCGGATTGATGCGAGCCGTGGAGAAATTCGATTATCGGCTCGGCTTCCGCTTTTCTACCTATGCGAGCTGGTGGATCCGCCAAGGCATCACGCGGGGCCTTATCGACACCGGACGGACTATTCGCATTCCAGTCCATAGGGTGGAACTGCGCAACAAAATCATCCAGACCGCCCAGCGGCTGCAGCGAAAACTCGATCGCGAGCCAAGGCCTGACGAGCTCGCCAAAGCGATGCGAATGTCGGTGCCCGACCTGCTTAGAGTCATCCAAGTTCAGGGAGAGCCGGCTTCACTGCAAACCCCGGTTTGGGAGGACGGTGACGAGCTTGGAGACTTTATCGAGGACCGGATCAATAGGCGCCCTGAAGATGAGGCCATAGAGGGATCGCTTCGCAGGGATGTGAAGAAGGCCCTCGCGATCCTAACCCCGCGGCAGGAAAAAGTCTTGCGTATGCGCTTTGGCATCGAGGAGAAGCGCGACTACACGCTGGAGGAGCTCGGGGAAATGTTTACGGTTACCCGCGAGCGAATTCGTCAGATCGAGCAGAAATCTCTGCAGATATTGCGCAACCCAAACCGGCGGAGACCGCTCCCATCAGCTCGCGTAGTGGATACCGTGGCCGTTTAGATCAGCCTGACGCTTAGTTTCTCCATCTTTAGAGCGTCGAGAGACTCAACCCCATCAGCTCGGCAGCGTGCATTTTATCCACCCGATGGGCGATTGTTTTCACTATTCCAAGTCGCCCGTTCTTCATTCCAGCTAGGTCGACCACAAATTTCCGGCACGACTGGTAATCCGGTAGCGGGCAGAAGCGTCGTAAAATATCATCCGGCAACTGAAGCGGTAGGGAAATCGACGCCTTCCACGGGCCAAGATGGCCACTGGCGTGAATGATTCTGTACCTCAATGAAATTACGATTGGCTTCG
>JAHKKJ010000537.1 GCA_020027655.1 Deltaproteobacteria bacterium
CTGACCGGCAGCCGCCCTTGGCGATAGGGCTGAAATGATATGACTTGCAGCGATTGAATGAAGGGGACGTCGAGACCGTCGATCCAGACCATGGGTTCGTCTCCTTCATGGGCATGTTCGTGCCAAGCCCATTGTGGCGTGAGAATTAAATCGCCTTCTTCCATGACCATCTTCTGGCCATCGACGTTCGTGTAGGCTCCCTTGCCTTGCAGGATGAAGCGAAACGCTGCCATAGTATGGCGATGCGCCGGCGCCACTTCGCCGGGTTGTATCAGCTGAAAGGAGAGGAGCATCGTATGACTGGTCATCTCGGTTTCGGCCATTCCAGGATTGACCAAGCGAATGACCCGTCGCTCGACGCTGCCGCGGGCGACGGAAATCTTCTCCCGTGCTTGGAGCAAGCTGTCGTAGACCTCTTGCCATTTCCAAAGGTGGGGTTTCACCCGTGTTTTGGGATCGGATTGGCGTTCTGCGTGGTCCAGATTCCAGAGGCCGGAAACCCACCGCCCGCGAAGTAGGTCATTGAGCTCTTCGATCTCTTTGGAAATTTGCATCGGGTGCCTCCTCTCGAATTCGCGATCAGGCGTAGCGGCGGTAGACGCCATCGTAGAAGTTGCCGATCATCTGGACGGCAATGCGTCCGCAGTACTCCAGCGGCCAGCCCGCGCGCTCATTGCCATAACCCTCTTGCAGTGCCACTTCCAAGATCGCCTGGTTGGTGCCGCCATGTTCTTCGTCGAGATCCGCTTCTTCATGGACGCGAAAATACTTCATGTCTTCGGCCGTGAGCCCGTACCTCGGCAGGCTCTGACGAAAGTCTTGGGAGATAAAACCAAAGATTTCTTCTTCCATGTGGACGGCGTAACACTCTGCGAGCGGAATGTCGATCCAGGAACGCACGAAAAAGTCCACCAGGCCGCGGGCTTCGGGAATCAGCTCGCACTCAATCATCTCTTCCGGGCGAACCCCGAGGGCTTTACCGAGAATCGGCAGCATGCGCGCATGGCCCCCGATGGCCGGCGTCGTGAATTCTTCGCCGATCTTTTGCGCAAGGCGATTTTCCAATTCGGGGTGCCGTTTAAAAAAACCGACAAATTGATGATAGGACGTCGCCATGCCGGTGTTGACTTCGAGCGCGAAAGCATACCAGTTCTTGATCCAACCCTGGAGCCGTTTGCGCGACAGAGTTCCTGCCCGAAGCTCACTGAAAAACGGCGACGGTTTGACCTCGTTGTGATAGGTGTCGAGAATGATTTTTCTGATCGCTTCGGCTTTTTGTTTTGCTTCCTGCGCGGTCATTTTGATATGTTCGGCCATCGTTTTGTTCCTTCCCAGCAATTGATTGCTGATCATGCTGGACGTTAGCGAAAGGAGAACGGGGTTGTCAACGCTAACCGGCAGGCAGGTAGTGACTCATTTTGACGCGCAACCAAGAATCGACCTGCGCGACAAGGTAACGGGTCAAGCGCAATACATCGAAGATCTTCCAGATCTGCCGTTGACGGCTTATGGGGCAACGCTTCTGAGCCCCTATTCCCACGCCAAAATTGTGAGCATCGACTCCACCGACGCTGAAAAATCACCGGGTGTGCTCGCGGTGTTGGACCGGGAACATCTCGACGGGCAAAACCCGCGACTCAAATTGGCGCCCCATGAGCATTTCAAGCTCGGCGACGATCAGGACTTTATCGCTATCGATAAGGTCCGTTTCGAGGGCGAACTGGTTGCGCTAGTCGTGGCCGAGGATCTGCGCTCGGCGCAGCGGGCCCTGGAAAAAATTCGCGTCGAGTATGAGCCGTTGCCGCCGGTGTTCGATGCCGTGGAAGCTCTTGCTCCGGGAGCGCCGATTCTCCACGAGGAGCGCGGCACGAACCTCCTACTTGAAGACAGTCTGGCATGGGGTGACATCGACGAAGGTTTTCGGCAGGCGGACCGCGTTTTCGAAGAGAGCTACACGTCGCCCTCCATGTTTCATCATCCGATGGAACATGTCGGGGGTTGTTTGGCGCAGTACGTCAACGGCGAGCTTAATCTTTGGTTACCCACCAGCTCGCCCATGCGCGATGGAAGCGAGTTCGCTCATTTTCTCGGTATCGAGGCGGACAAGGTGCGGGTGCGCGTTCCGTATGTCGGTGGTGGCTTTGGGTCGAAGATTCCGACTCCGTCACATTACGCGGCGGTTGTTCTCTCGCGGAAAATCGGTCGGCCCGTGCGGCTGATTCCCTCTGAGGAGCATAGCTTCCGGCAAAATTCCCGGCACGCCGAAGTGTTCAAAGCCAAAATTGGTGTGAAAGCCGACGGAACGTTGACGGCACTGGATGTGGACTTGATCGTCGATACCGGAGCTTATACTACCGGCGGGGCGACGGCTGCGCATAACTCAGTAATCTCCGCCTGGGGTTGTTATCGCATTCCGCATCTGCGCATCAAAGGGCGCTGCGTCTATACCAACAAGGTGCCGGCGGGCCACACTCGGGCCACGGGCAAGATCCAGACGACATGGGGAATCGAGTGCACGATGGACAGCGTCGCGCGGCAGATGGGCATCGATCCTTATGAGTTTCGCAAGAAAAACGTTCTGCTGCGCGGCGATTTCGTCGCCAAGGGCACGCCGTCGATGGATACGGACTATCTTGATCTCATGCAGCAGGCTGTCGAGGGAATCGGTTGGGATGGGAGGTCGAATCTCGCGCCGTCGAACCTATCGGCTACCGCAGGCTCACGTTGGATGCGGGGGCGAGGCATGGCGCTCAGCCTCCGTCACGGTTCTCAAGGCGGCGGCAGGGCCTATGCGATGGCGACAATGGATGCGCGCGGTACGGTAACAATTCAACATAACGCGCCGGAGATCGGGCAGGGAACTCACAATCTGTTTAGTATCATTGCGGCGCGAACCTTGGACGTTCCGCAGAAGGAAATTCGCGTGAAGTCGCCCGACACGGCGGTTCATTTGCCCTTCGCCGGTGTGAGCGCGCAGCGCACGACCATGCAGATGGGCAACGCGGTGCATAATGCGTGCGAAAAGCTCAAACAGGAATTGTTTTCGCTGGCTGCTCAAGTCAAAGGGGGCAAGCCCGAAGAGTGGCGGTTGATCCAGGGACGGCTTTGCTGGGCGGAAACAAGTTTTTCCATTGCCGAGATCATCAAAGTGCTCGGCGGGAGTGGCGTGCTTAAATGTGTCGGCTATCACAGCGTGCGGCCGATGGAAAAAGAATCGGCCTTTGCGGGCATGGACCATTGGGCGCCGAGTGCGGCGGCCATCGATCTAGAAGTCAATGCGGAAACCGGTGAGTTGCGGATACTGCGCTACTCGGTGATCGCCGATGCCGGAAAGGCACTGCACTATCCCTCGGCCAAAGCCCAGGTGGACGGCGGTGCCGTGATGGGTTTCGGCCACGCGTTGTTTGAAGAGACGATTTATGAAGAAGGACAACTGCAAAACGGCGATGCGTTTCAATACCGCTTGCCGGTGATGAAAGACATTCCTGAGGTTTTTTATTCCTCGATGTTGGAGAAAGAAGACGGGCCGGGTCCATTTGGCTCGAAAGGCATGTCGCAAACCTCCATCGTAACCGTCGCACCGGCTATTGGAAATGCTGTATATGACGCCCTTGGTGTGCGGGTGCGATCGCTGCCGATTACGCCAGAAAAAATTCTGCGGGTGTTGGGCAAGATATGATCACTCGTGTCCAAAAAAGAATTTTTTGCGTCGAGAAATATTCCCTCTCCCGCCTCGGGAGAGGGCGAGGGTGAGGGCAAAATCATTTTGCAAGGTTAGTCTAAAGTTCCATCATCGTAAAACACCAATGCTAGGATCATTACAATTACTGCAACCCACCACTGTAGCTGAAGCCTCCGGCGCGCTTCGGGATTTTGCTGA
>JAHKKJ010000538.1 GCA_020027655.1 Deltaproteobacteria bacterium
GGTAGCGTTCTTCGTTACCGCGCCAGTCGCTTGGGCGCAGCCGGTGAATCTGGAGGCGGCCAAGAAGGAAGGCAAGGTGGTTATCTACGGCACCATCGTGCCGCAGGTCATGACGCTTATTGAAAAGGGATTCGAGGGCAAATACGGGCTTAAGGTCGAATATTGGCGCGCGGACGCCACGAAGGTGATCGACCGGGTGCTCACAGAGTGGCGTGCCGGCAAGCCCGGCTTTGATCTCGTCATCGGCGCCCGCGGTGCTCTGTTACTGGGAAAGGAAGAAAACATCTTCGCGAAATTCGTTCCCACTAACACCGCCAATTTCCCGGCAAAATTCAAAGATGCGGATGGCAAACTTACCGCCTGGCGGGTGACGCCGGTGGGCGTCTTGTATAACACGGAGTTGGTCAAGGCTGCCGATGTACCAAAAAGTCTCGACGATCTGCTCGACGCAAAATGGCAAGGGAAGATCAGCATGCCGGATCCCTCGCGCCACGCCAGTACGGCGCAGTATCTCTGGAATCAGAACCAGATAAAAGGAGAAAAATGGTTGGAGTTCGTCAAGGGACTGGCCAAGCAGAAGCCTTTGCTGCTGGAGTCTTACTCCACTGTTCCGAGCGCAATTGTCCGAGGCGAAAGTCTGGTGGGGATCACCTACGTTCAGTATGCCGGCCAAACGAAAGGTCCCATCGATTTCGCTCCCATTGACAAGATCTTCGCCGATCCGAGCGACGCGGCCCTGAGTGCAAAAGCCGCCAATCCGAACGCGGCCAAAGTTTTCATCGAATACCTCTGTTCGTCGGAAGGGCAGAAAAAAGTTGCCGAGACCGGCGAATTTGTCCTTCATCCGGGGATTTATCCATCGCTCAAAGGAGCCGATAAAGTGATGGCGAATATGGTTTTTATGGACAATCCGAATGGGGAGCAACTAACCAAACTACAGAACGAGTTTCGGCAGATTTTCCTCTCTAGATGAAGCATCTGATGTGGCGTATTTTAGTATCAAGAAAGACTCCTCGCTGCGCGCTCGGAATGACACTTTGTCATCCCGAACGAAGTGAGGGATCTTGGTCAAACTGAACCACTACGCGTGAGTTCCCATGCTTGACTTCATGCAGTGCGGTCTATAATTGTTATCGTGTTTTAAACTCGTAAGGAGGGGTTACGTGAATCGAGCCATCAATAATTGGATACTTATTCTAGGCGTGGTTGCTATCGCCGGTTCGGTAATGACCGGACAAGTATTTGCTCAAGCCATTAACGTCGAGGCGGCTAAACAGGACGGCAAAGTTATCGTGTACGGAGCCCAGGTACCCCAGGCCATGAAACCGCTCCATGCGGCATTTGAAAAAAAATATGGCATTACGGTCGAATATTGGCGCGGGGATTCGACCAAGGTTTCCGAGCGTGCGTTGACCGAATGGCGGGCTGGTAAACCGGGCTTCGATGTCGTCGAAGGCAATCGCGGTGTTCAGCTGATCATGAGGGACGAGGGGCTTTTCCAGAAATTTATCCCGCCGTCATCGGAGAAATTTCCGGCGCAGTTTAAAGAGAAAGACGGCATGATCACCCCCTGGCGGGTCCTGCCAATTAGCATTCTGTACAATACGGATATGGTCAAGTCAGGTGATCTTCCGAAAACGTTCGACGATCTTTTGAGTCCCAAATGGACCGGGAAGATAACTATGCCCGATCCCACCCGCCATACCACGACCGCCCAGTTTCTATGGAATCTGAGCAAGTTCAAAGGCGACAAATGGCTGGACTTCGTCAGAGCACTGGCCAAACAAAAACCTCTCCTCGTCGAATCTTTAGCTCCGGTTACGACCACGATTATCAAGGGCGAGGCGCCGGTGGGCATTACCTACATCAAGTACATCAAACAGTACAAAGGCCCTGTCAGCTATGTTGCCATGGACAAGTATCTGACCGATCCGAACTATATGAGTCTGGGTGCCAAGGCGGCTCATCCAAACGCGGCGAAGCTCTATCTTGAATATATATGCTCGGCGGAGGGCCAAAAAATGGTCGCCGAGGAAGGGGAGTTTGTGACGTATCCGGGAATTTTTCCCCCGATCAAAGACGCGGAAAAAGTGGCGCCAGGGATGGTTTTCATGGACAATCCGTCTGAGGAAGAATTTAAAAAGCTGATGACGGTTACATTCCGAGAGATTTTCTTTGCCAAATAACGTTCTGCTTGCTCGCTGTATGGACCTAAAAGGAGGGGCTGGCCGGCAAGTGGCCGGCCCTTTTTGTTTTTAACGCAGGAAAAGAGCGAGAGAAGAAAACATGAACGGCACAGCGGTATTAACCCACGTCTTTGAGCGGCCGCTGCGAGCTTTTCGTCAGGACCCTCAGCTCCTGGTTATTACGGTGGTCGGTGTCGTGATCGCTTATCTGAGCCTGTCGCCGACGGTGATGCTGTTCTACGGCAGTTTCCTGAGCAAGCCGCTCGGCGTGCCCGGCGATTTCACCTTGGCCCATTACATCAGCGCGTACACGGATCCGCTGACCTACCAGTTGCTATTCAATTCGTTTGTCTTCGCCACCGGGTCATCCATCCTGGCGACTTTTCTTGCAGCCACCTTGGCCTGGATCTCCATCCGTACCAATGCGCCGTTTAGGAAATTTTTCGAGCTCATCGCCATCGTGCCCAACATCTTTCCTCCGGTAATGCTTGCCGTCTCCTGGACGGTGTTGCTGAGCCCACGGACCGGTCTAATCAATCGCCTGCTGATGAATGCCTTCGATTTGGGAACTGCGCCGCTAAACATCTACTCGCTTGGAGGGATGATCTTCGTCGAGGCTTTGATCACGACTCCGCTGGCCTTTCTCATCGTGTCGGCATCGCTTTATTCCATGGACCCGGCTTTGGAGGAATCGGCCCGGGTTGCCGGCTCGAGCAATTTTCAGGTGGCGTGGCGCATTACTTTCCCGATTGTTCGGCCTGCGCTGCTGGCGTCGGCGATGCTTAACTTTGTGCGCGCCATCGAAAGTTTTGAAACTCCGGCCATTATCGCTCTGCCCGCGCGCATTGAAGTCTTCACGACCAAAATCTACCGCGAGGCCATCGGCGCCTTCCCGCCAAACCAGAATTTGGCCGCCACCTACGCTGTCTCCTTGCTGTTGATCACGATGGTCTTCGTTTACTTCTACCGGCGCCTCACTTTCCGAACCGAACGCTACGTCACGGTCACAGGCCGTGGCTACCGCCCCAATATCATCGATCTAGGCAAATGGCGCTATGCCGCATCAGCCGCCGCCGGTTTGATCTTGCTCCTCATCGTCGTTTTGCCGTTTATCATTTTGGTTTATGTCTCGTTCATCACCTATGTTCATGTTCCGAGCGCGAAGACGTGGGAGCTACTGACCCTGGATAATTATCGTTCGAACCTCACGGATAGCCGTACGTTTCGCGCGCTGCAGAACAGCCTGCTGCTTGCGGTGGGAGGCGCGACGCTCTGCATGTTGATCGCATCCGTCACCGCGTGGGTGACCACTAAGACCAAGACCGCGGGTCGCGGAGTGATCGAAGCATTGACTTTTATTCCGTGGGCCTTTCCTGGGACCGCCCTTGCCATCGGCCTTTTGTGGACCTACGTCTACATGCCGCTGCCGATCTACGGGACTTTGTGGATTCTGTTGATCGCCTACATTACCCGTTTTTTACCCTATGGCCTGCGTGCGATGACCAGCACCGTGGTACAGATTCACGGTGATTTGCCCGAGGCTTCCATGGTCTGTGGCGCCGGCTTCGCGGCGACTTTTCGCCGCGTGCTGCTGCCCTTGTTGCGTCCCGGGTTTATTGCCGGCTGGATCATCCTCGCAACGATCTACCTCCGCGAATTCAGTACTTCAATTTTTCTCTATTCTCCGGGCTCCCCCCTGGTTCCGAACCGTTGGGTCCCTTGCTGTATCACTTTTATGTCGATGGTAATCTCGGTCCGATGTGCTCCCTGGCCTTGATTGTAAGCGCAGTGTGTATAACTTTGATTCTGGTCGCCCGCAGAATCGGTAAAGTGGGCAATCAGTTTGAGGGACATTAATAAGCAATAGGGGTAGCACTGGTCTAGCAGGTTGCTGGAAAGAGGTTCGGAATGCTTCGAGGCCTCAGCATGAACGGAGATCTTCAATGATATCAAAACTCCTCCGTTCGTCACTTCGATAAACTCAGTGCAGGCTCTGAGCGCCGTCGAAGGACTCCGGGCAAAGTTTTTCAGCAGCCTGCTTAATTCGCAATACGTATATGGAAGCGGGAAGCG
>JAHKKJ010000095.1 GCA_020027655.1 Deltaproteobacteria bacterium
TCGACAAGGCGACGCGAATTGATCATGCCGTCGAGGGGGTGCTGTTTGAAGGCTACAACATTCCCTGTGACGAGGACCAAGCGCGCATCATTCTCGAAACGGCCAAGCAATCCTGCCCCGAGATTGTCCGCCACATTGAGGAAGTCCTGAGGCTCGCCCGACGCAACTGACAGGCCGGTGTAGACGCCACGGGAAAAAACCTCCGCCTTCTCTCTACTCAATCAGTTGCCGTAGGTCAGTTAACAGCGCGCGCGGAAGGGATCCAACTTCTCGATGATCAATAGAAGAACCAAGATAGTCGAGACGGAGACGCCAGACATCAAATCTCTTGCGCACTCCATTCGTCTGTGCAAGCCTGACTTTGTTTCACTCTTATCGTGACTGGCGCAGGTCTTGCGCGATTTCGACAAGATGGCCGTCGGGGTCGCGTACGTAAGCCGTCCGTTGTCCCCAGAACCGATCCGTCGGCGGCACGACCGGTGGAGCGCCACGCGCAATCAACTCGCTAAATGCCGCATCGACATCAGCCACTTTAAAGCCGATCTCAAACCCCGGCGCGTTTGCCGCCGGCGCGTCTAAAGAAATGCCCAAGGTTTTTGCCATGGCACTCCGAGTAAAAAGGGCAAGCCGCGTGGCGCCTGTGTCAAGCTGCGCGTAATCTCCGGAGCGATGTCCGAGCCGAAGCCCCAAGACTCCAGTGTAGAAGTGCAGCGCTCGATCCAGGTCCTCCACGATCAAAATCATGTAGTCAGGCGCGGTTAATTCCACAACTCGCTCGCAGTTTCGCTCGTTCGCAGTCTGTAGATCAATGTTGTCCGCAAGGCATCCATCACTTGAGGCAGTCCAAAATCTCCTTCCGGAGTTTCAACAGTAACGCTGCAACTTCTTTTGGGCTCCAATCCTTCTCTCGCCTCTCAGCCTGTGCGACATATCGGTCCAGAATCGGCTCGATCAAGAAGACATTCATGACTTAGGCCACCCCTTTGCTTATTGTCCCTTTTTAGGTGTGCGTCAATCCACGGCTACCAAATAAAAACCTGTGACATACCAATGGTTGTTGCTTTGGCGACCAGCTCGGATCGCACCGACTTTGAAACCCTCGTCGTGGTGATATAGTGAACCGTGTATTAATCTTAATCTTCGCAGTAGTTCGGAAAGGAGACAGCGATGGAAGTCTTCGAGGCGGTGCGCACGCTGTTGGCGGTGCGCAATTACCAGGATAAATCAGTGCCGCCAGAGGTCGTCCGGCGGATAATTGAGGCGGGGCGGTTGACGGGGAGTGGTATGAATCGTCAACGTTGGTATTTCATCGTCGTCGAGAGCCGCGATACGCTGCGGCAGCTGGGCGCATTGGCAAAAACTGGACCCTTTGGATGACGTTGGTTCCGAAGGATCCTTTCTCGCCATTACGCGACTGATCAAACGATATAAACACGGGCACAGTGGACGTTATCTAAGAGCGGCTATACACTCATACTATAATGATTATCGCGTACCGCCAGGCACGTGAACGGATGATACAGGAACAGCTCGTAAGCAGAGGGATCAATGACCCTCGCGTGCTTCGGGCGATGGCTAAGGTGCCACGTCACTTGTTCCTTGAAAGCGAATTGTGGGATCAGGCGTATGAAGATCATCCGCTGCCCATTGGAGCGAATCAGACAATTTCGCAACCTTATATGGTAGCGCTCATGGCTCAGGCGCTTGAACTCAGAGGAGCGGAGAGGGTGCTTGAAGTAGGAACCGGCTCGGGTTACGCGGCGGCAGTCCTGAGTGAGCTATGCGCCGAGGTCTTTACTGTTGAGGCAGTGGAAGAGCTTGCCTTGAAAGCCCGCACCCTCTTGAGCAGCCTGGGCTACAGGAACGTATCGGTTCTCGTGGGCGACGGGACGCTTGGTTGGGAGGAGCATACTCCTTACGACGCAGTTGTCATTTCTGCTGCTGCACCCTGTATTCCCCGCCCGCTTCTTGAACAGTTAAAGACACCCGGCTATCTCGTATTCCCAATGGGCGAGAAAGAGCTTCAAACTCTGGTGCGCATTCGTAAAGACACGGCAGGAATTCGAGAGGAATATCTGTGCGAGTGTCAATTCGTGAAACTAAGGGGACGATACGGGTGGGAAGACTAGCTTAGGTACTTATCGCATACACAGCATTTTATGCGACGCATTTGATCGATTGATAAGCTTGGAACGTGTGGATCATTTACCAATCACCAACCCCGACTCAAAAGGCCGTTCCTTGCGAAACCGGCTACCAAAGCCGATCCTACAGATCGGCCGTTGCTTGACAGAACCTAAAAATAATTTCAGTATCAGGCTAAGAATCTCGCCGCAATGAGGGCCAAAAAAAGAAAGCCAATTTCTGGCCTTCGGGACAGTTCTGGAAATAACCGTGGCCGCAATACCATCGATCAAGTGTTACTGCAAAATAGCCGAAGACAAAATCGTTTTCTGTCCTCTCCATCGGGAGGCAGAAACGATGCTGGCCATATGCGACTACCTGCGAAAGTTCCTCGCAAGCATCAAAGTGGCCAATCCAAGTGATGAGAATCTGATTAGAGAAGTCATATTGCCTTGCGTGGATGGCGCGATTGCCGCGGCGACGACGAAAGAGAGTTAGCGACCTCACGGATACTGGGGAGGTACAGATTTGATTCATTTCACCGCGGCAAGGCTTTTGAACTACTCGCCTTGCGTACCTCGGCTCAATGAAGTGGAACCGAGCAGTGCCAGGCGGTTGAAATCTTTCAGACTCACTCTACCGATCTAGTTAGTAACGACAAAAACGCCGATGCTATTTTTGAGGTTGTGTGCGACTCCTGTTCAAAGGAATCACCCGGCCGTACTGGGCCATGGCTTTGATAGCCGCTCGACAACGTTGATCTGGGGAAGCCCATTCAGAGGGAATATTTTTGGTGTGAGTCATCTTGGAGAGCTCTTTCTGGTATCGATCCAGCCGCTCAAGTTCTTTCATTCGCTCCTCTATCAAATACGCATGGACAGGGTTGGTGGAGTAGTAGGGCACCTTGGCTAATCGCCAGCGCCCGGCCTTATCCTGCTTCTTACCGACAAGCGTACCTTCATGCTTGTGAACGTTCTTCCAGCCGAAAACCTTTTCAGCCGTCAATGCGTCTAGCTTCGGACCTGCAGGGATTCTATCGAGGACTGATTGGGCCATAGACCCAAAACCTAGAACCGGAGTTTATGAATGAAGCAGCACCCAGTCGACTTCATATCCACACTTAGCACAACGGTCGCGTATAGGTTGCACGTTGGTTTCACTTTTCGGTTGCCCGATGACAATGCCCAAGTACCTTCGACACATTGGACAAGTTGAAGAAAAGTATCTAACCATACCCCGAGCTTAACTCTGCAGGTTAGGCCGTACAACTCGGCGTCGTCTAGACCTGCTCTCTTTGCTGCCCAAAAAATAAGCAAAGAGGGCTGTCAAAAGTGCAAAAAACCCTTTGGCCTCTTAAAACTTTCTAAAACTACACAGAGCCTTAAAATGCGTGAGTTGTGCGATTCAAACATAACTCCAGGCCCCAAAAATGTATAAAGAAGTATTTTTACTGATTTAGTTATGTTTTTGCAGTTTATAATTTAGGCAATCTGGTGCGCCGCACAGCGGCAGCATAGGTTAGATAACCCACTTGCCCACAGGGTTATCCACACTTTTTGTGGAAATGCTCTAGAGATCGCGAGCAGAAAGATGAGAATATGAACCGCGAAGTTATCGTGCCGTACCTGTATCGCCAGATTGGAGCGGCGAAAAAGAAGGGCAATAGCTTTTCATAAATGAAGAGGAGAGCTCGCCACTCTCCTCACCTCAAAAGAAAAACAGCGAAAGATTTCCCGTATCGACATGAGGCGGGATTTGTTTCTGATGCCCCAAATCTTTTCCGCCCTTGCTCCCCAATTATTTTCAAAAACTGTCTAATATTGGACAGCAATCTCTCGCCCTGGTACCTATAATCTATTCACTAGCAGCGGGTTGAAAAACTCTGATTGCATGCTGCTCAAGAAAATCTCTGAGGCAAACACCTTGAACGATTTGAACGGCTGGAACGTTTTGAACTGCTTTCTTGAACAGCCTGCTAGACGAACCGCCATGGAGCACAAGGAGGCTCGCATGTCCGCAAAGACGTCATACGTGATTAGACTGAGCGAAGATCTGTACCTGGACAGCAACAATAATTTCCTTACCAGCGCCCTGCCAAATTTGCCGGTTTACGCCCTTGCGGGCGGCGACCTTCCGCTGAGCGACGACACCCGCAAGGCCTTGCTCCGCCAAATGCTTGCCGTGCTGCCCAAAGACGACCCGCGGTGGAAGACCATTCTGCGCTCGATTGGGATTGCGGCGGAACTGACGGAGGAGGTGTTGCGCCAGACCCACCACTCTATCACCGAGACGGTCAAAGCTTGTGTTGAATCGGCAGGCAGAAGAGTGGCGGGCGCCTGAATGGTGGCTAACCCAAGAGGAGTGCGGTCTCCGGCTAAACCCCATTGAGATGGAAGGGCGGCTGAAACTCTGTACTGTAAGCAACTGGCGTAGAAGGATTAAACGTCTTGACGGAATCGCCAAAGCAATACGGGACCATCATGCGGCTAAAACTCGGTATAGAAGAGGCAATGCCGCCGACTACGAAAAACTCAGCAACTCAGTACAGTATCTTTGCCCTTTGCAATAAATGCGGCGGGACGCATGACATGGAGGTTTCCGTTATCTTGAAAGACGGCCCTGTTGAGAAGCAAAGCATCGGGCACGTGTACAAAGATAGAAATCTTCCAGAAAGCCTAGCCAAGCTTTCCCGCATGAGTAACACCTGTCCGGCAACGGGCAGGGGATCTACACAGAAAGACAACCGCCAAATATTTTTAGTTCCAGCTAAAACCTGATCACCGCACAGGCGTAATGCGGAGTGAGTTTCTTTTCATTCCGTGAGCCACTTTGTTTTTTGGGATACCGAGAGAATACGCCTTTCCAATTTTCTACAACAAGCGAGCCGCCGAACTAAGTCTGTTCATTATTCGATCTATGGAAACTCTGGAGCAGTCAAAGGCTTCATGAGCTCCGAACGGCGTTCGGACGCAGTCATTTAACCCTTTCGCTTGATGTCATAGGTCATCTGAGTTTCAACAGCAGGAGAGATTATTGCACAGCGTAAATCTAGACCTTTTGACCAAGCTATCAAACATGCTATAGCTCTGATGTTTCAGAGCTCCTACACGGGCGGCTATGCCAAAAACAATCCTTGTGGTTGAAAACGAACTTCGCAGCCGGCAGCTCATCGCTCACCTGTTGCGCGAGAATGGTTATGAGGTAGACGAGGCGGACGACGGTGTAAGCGCACTCGAACTACTTGAAACGAAGATCTTTGATCTTATGATTTGTGATCTCGTCATGCCGCGCCTTAACGCATTCGACGTCCTCGATTACATGAACTCCCGCTCACTATCGACTTCCATTATACTCATAACGGGTCACCCCTATTTGCTCGCAGACAAAGGGCTCGGAAGCGTAACCTGTTTTACGAAGCCATTTAACATGTATGATCTATTACACAAGGTCGGAGAAATGTTGGGTAAATAAAACTTAAGAATCGATAGACCCGAAACGTGTCTTTGATGTGTCCAGAGTTTTCGTTGCTGGACTGAAATGGCATTCAAAACTCGGAACTCGAAACTGCGAAAAGCGCGTGCGCGCGGCGAGAATGCCAACTTTTCGATCACAGATAGCACTGACCAAAATAGTCGAGACGTAGAAGTCAGACGTCAAATCTCTCGCGCAACTCCGTTCATCTATAGCAAGACTCTCCTATTCTCCTCTGCGGCGAACAATCGCGGTCAGCGAACCATGGCAACGAGCCCATATCAAGGCGATTCAAGATAGCAAAATTCATAGAAGTCCGACCCAAAGCTTCTGCCCGGAATACGTTGCAGCCCTCGGCCTTCCGCAATACAATCCCGTCACAGGAAACACGAATGCTTGGGGAAACAAGGAGGATTTACCGTGGCACTGACCGTCAAAAAGATTGCGCTTTGGCGAAAAGAGGTTGCGAATGGGGCGGGAATTCTTGCTGGGGCTCTCGCGCCGCTTGCCCACGCTGGGGCAAACATCCATGTTGTGATGGCATATCGCTATCCGGGCCATGAATTCAAGGGCGCTATTGAGCTTTATCCGGTTACGGGGAAGAAGTTCGCTACTGCAGCCAAGGAAGCGGGGTTCAGCGCGTCAGACATCCCGGCTCTGCTGGTCGAGGGCGATAACCGGGCGGGCCTTGGCTATGCAACCGCGCAGGCCATCGCCGGCGCGGGAATCAGTCTTGATTTTCTTATGGCCCAGGTTGTCGGAAAAAAATACTCAGCGGTCTTTGGGTTTGAGTCCGACGCAGACGCCGCAAAGTGCGCTGCGATTATCCGAAAGGCAGGGGCCACGAAGAAAAGATAAGCCATATATTTTCACTAGCCCTCCGTTCGTCCATCGGATAAGGATGGAAGCGCTCTTGCCACAGAGGACCCCGCCAACCTTCACGGCAATTGACCATCCGCGTGTATCTGCGATCCGCTTCTCCGAATCTGCGCGCGAGCGCTCTCTCGCGCAAACGTCGTCTTGCCAGCACCGTTCGTGCCAGCGATGACAATGCAGAGCGGTTTCTTCGTTGATGCCTTAGCCATCTATGAATCCTTCCACCGGGATGATTCGACATAACGTTTCCGCGCATCCTAACGACCCGGCGGCGGTCTGACAATCGCGAATCAGGCGGCAGGACGTGACGTTGATCGGCAGATCTTTCAGACCCAGCTGGTTAGATTCCGGTTGACGTTAGATGAATTTCGCGTTTAAGTTTGGCCGTGCATTGTAGGCTTCAGCAATGGCTGTGTGAGACGTGATTTGGCATGGAAACATTACGAGGGTAATACAATGATGCGACTCGCGGCGGTGCTGGCGCTTCTTATCGGTGCATTGCCAGCCAATGGCTTGGCAGCGACGACTTCGATGCGCTTTTTGTATCCGAGTTTTTCCGGAACCTGGGCGGTTCCATGGATCGCCAAAGAAGCAGGCTTTCTGAACGCAGAGGGATTGGACGTGGAATTGATCCGCGTCGGCGGCAGCACCCGGATGGTGGCCGCCCTCCTCGGCGGCAGCGCGCCTTTAATTCATGCCGGCGCTCCGGCGGCATTCGCTGCGAGCGCGGCCGGCAGCGACGTCGTCATTATTGCCGCCATCGGTAGTATGTCGCCGTTTCGCTTGATGGCGCGCCCTGAGATCAAACAACCGGCGGATTTGAAGGGCAAGAAGGCCGGCATCACCACCTTCGGGTCGACCTCCGACCAGATGGTCAGGCTGGCGTTGAAACATTTCGGACTGGAGCCCAACAAAGATGTCGCCCTCCTTCCTCTGGGCGGCCAGCCGGAGGCCTTTGCCGCAATGCAAGGCGGATCCGTTCAGGTCGTGCCCATGAGTTACCCGCTGTATCTGTCGGCGCTCAAGCTCGGCATGCGGGAGCTGATAAGATTTTCCGACCTCGGCTTCGAGGACGTCAACGGCAGCGTGATTACGACGCGATCCTATCTGGCGCAGCAGCGCGAGACGGCGATGCGCTTTATGCGCGCTTTTGTGCGCGGCATGCACCGGTATCGAACGGACAAAGAGTTCAGCAAGCGCGTCCTCGCCAAGTACGGTAAGATTACGGACAACGAGCTGCTGGAGGGGACCTGGCAGGAGTATGCCCCGCACTTGATAAAGGTGCCGCGCCCTTCGTTAAAGGCGATTCAGATTTTCATCGATTCCAATTACAAGGACAAAGTTCCCGCGCCGAAGCCGGAAAATTTTGTCGATAACTCGTTAGTCGATCAACTCGAACGCAGCGGTTTCATCGACTCGGTTTACAAGTGAGCGCTGGCGGGCCTGCTGGTCCGAAAACGGAGCTAAGGGAGAATGGCTAATGAATAGTCTTAATCGCTGCAAAGGTCCGGGGATAGTCCTCATGCTGCTCACAGCTTATCTATTGCCGGTGGCGGTGGAGTCTCAGACCACGGCGCCTGCAAGACCGCTGGTCGTTCGAGGAGGAACTCTGATCGACGCCACCGGCCGTCCGCCGCTGCAAGATGTGGTGATCGTCATCGAAGGCGAGCGAATCAAGGCCGTCGGCAAACGCGGCGATGTGGCCGTTCCCAAGGATAGCCGGATCATCGACGTGAAAGGCAAGACGATTCTTCCCGGGTTCATTGACGGCCACTGCCATTTGCTAGACTTTGTCGGCGAGCTTTACCTGTATCTCGGCGTCACCACTTGCCCCGACATCACGCAGAACGACGACGAGTGGACCATGGCCCAGCGCGACGGCACTAATTTGGGCAAGATTCGGGGGCCACGAATCTGGTCGACCGGAACACGGCTGGTCGGCGCGCCGCCGGCGTGGGCTCTAAGAGCCGAACGCGGTCACCTGATCAAGACCCCCGAGGATGCACGCGCTATTGTCAGGAAAAAGAAGGAAATGGGGCTGGATGTTATTAAGTTTAACGAGTACGTCTCTCCCGAGGCGATCAAAGCCGGCGCCGAGGAAGCTATTCGTCTCGGTCTTCCCGTGACCTGCCATTGTCTCGATGTTTTCCTCGCAGCGGAAGCCGGATTTGCCGGTGTCGAACACCACTGGGCACCCGGCATGACTTCCATCTCGGACGTCAAAAAACGTTGGGAGATTCACGAGCGGCGTATGACGGGCAAGATTAATACGGCGGACGTCGCCTTTTATTATGAGCCGGAGAACTTCGACAAGATCATCAAAGCAATGGCGGAGAAGCAGGTCTCGTGGAGCCCGACCATCGCCACCTGGTTTCGGCCGCTCTCACCCAGCGCCGAGCGATTCAAGGAAAGGGAGTTGTCTATTTTGAACAATCCAAAGGCGCGTTACTTGCCGGCGGTCATGCGTGAGCAAACTCTCGGACAGTATGAGCGCTACGCAAAGTTTTCTCCCGAACGGCTAAACCAATCCCGTGAGGGCTACCAGAAGCTCGCGGATTTTACTTACCGGTTCGCTCAGGCGGGAGGTATCATAAGAGCAGGTTCGGATCCAAATAACGGACTACCCGCACTCGGTCTGCATCAGGAGATGGTGATGTTTGTGGAAGCAGGCCTCACCCCCATGCAAGCGATTCAGTCGGCAACGATCAATGTTGCCAAGGCATTTCGGAAAGACAAGGATTTTGGCACGGTGGAGGCTGGAAAAATCGCCGATATCATCGCCATCGACGGTGACCCGCTCAAAGACATTTGGGCAGTTCAGAATGTGAAGCTGGTTGTCCTGAACGGCAAAGTCGTCGACAACGATTTTCATCCGAACCACAAGAACCCGATTCCAAACATTCGTCCGTGGCGCGCCACGCCCAGCGAGATTGAGATCGCACCCGGTTCCATCGTCCAGGGCTTAGGCGCGACGCTCAAAATTTCGGCCCGACGAGGCTTCGATCGTTTTCACAAAGTAACCTTGAATGGGAAGGAATTGGAAACTCGATTCGTGAACAGTAGCGAGCTAGTTGTTGTTGGGCAAGGCGACTTCGCTTCGAAGTCGGCCCCTGCCTATCTCATTGTTTCATTCAAGAAATGAGGAGATCGTTGCTTATGCGAGCCTGCAATTCAAAGCGACTACTGTTCATTGTCACGCTTATTCAAGTACTCCTTGGCTGTCCTTCGGCCTTCGCACAACCCGGGGCGGTAAGGGTCATCTATTATCCTCCTTGGAACATCAGCAAATTGCCTTTGTATCTCGCGCGCGATACCGGCATTTTTGAAAGAAATGGCTTGACGCTTTCATGGATCAATCCTGGCTCCAACGAGAAGCTGCTCGCGACTATGAGGAACGGCGAAGGCGATATCTTCGTTGTCAGTTCCAATCACGTGGTCCAAAATAACGCGACCGGGGGACCGGCTCTGACCGTTGTCGCCAACTCGGGTTATAACTACTCAGTCTTTCTCGTCGACTCTTCCATCAGACGACCGGAAGATCTTAGAGGCAAAAAAATCGGTACCGGCGAACCAGGCAGCACGCCCGATCGATTGACTCGTCTGGCCCTGAGAAAACTGGGACTTGATCCGGAGAGAGATGTCACTTTAGTCCATTCCAACGATGCTCGGAGCGCTGATCGCGCCAGCGCTCTGACCTCCGGCCAGCTCTCCGGCACTTTGGTTACCGCTGAGGCGATGTACGACCTGGAGAAAACAGGGCGGATTAAAAGCTTTCGCATCCTCGCCGACCATAAACGACTCAACATCTACGCCGGAGGCGGCGCCGACTACGCGATGGCCGTTGACTTTCTCAAAAAGCGCCGGCAAGACGCAAAGAGTTTCTTGAGCGGTATTTGTGAAGGCATTGCCGTGGCAAGACAGGACCGGCCGAAGGCTTTGGAGATCATGACGAAATCGGAAAGGGGACGAGATCCGGCGGCTTTGGAATATCTTTACCGCCTCTATACCACTGAAGTCATACCGGCGCGGCCGTACCCTAAGGTTGAGGGAGTCGAGCTCGGAATCCAAATGGTCGCTTCAACCCTACCCTCTGCGCGCGGGATGAAAACTCAAGAACTGGTCGACGCGACCTTGATGGAAGAGCTGGTGAAGGAAGGCCGCTGCAATTGACCCATTCCGCTACGCCCTGCTCGCCTTCAATCGACGTGGTTACGATTCGCTCGCGTTTTCCGCGATCGGTTATTTCTGGACTGCGGCGGGCGGCGCCGCCGAGGTGCCCGGCGTCGGCACGACGACGCCGGGAGCGAGCGGAATCTCCTCCACCGCGGTCACGCGGGTCACATAGTGGCGCGTCTCGCCGAAGCACGAGGTCGGCAAACCGACTTTCTCATCGTAATGAAGTGAGACGCGCTTCCCCATGGCCTTGTTTAGCTCGCCGGCGACCGCGTCGTCCCAGACGGTGAAGTAGAACTTCTCGGGCACGGCCCCTGGCATCGAGACCATCGCCAGCTCGCCTTCCCAGGTCTTGCAGAGCCAGCCCTTCTTCGAGAACTTCT
>JAHKKJ010000096.1 GCA_020027655.1 Deltaproteobacteria bacterium
GGCGCAAATTTTCCGGTGGCCCGTGGCTATCCAAAACGGGGATTTGCTCGCGCCAAGACGCCAAGAACGCCAAGTCCGGAAGTTTAATTTCTTTGCGGCGCCTTTGCGCCTTTGCGCGAGATATTCCGATTTTTGGTTGCAGCTCTGTCGCGCTTTGTCTGTGGTGAATATTCTTTCACAGTAAACCCGGAAGAACCAAAAATAAGACTGATCCACGAATTGTCCACCCCGAACGTTTCTGTTTAGACTTTCATAGCGGGTTCCTCTTTTTTTCCGTTTCCACGGTTTTTGCGGTCGCCATTCTAGCCAGTTTCGGTAGTTTTTACTCTGCGTAATCTCCAGCTTTTGCTGGCATAGGCCTTGCGGATATTTTCCCGAACTTCGAGGGATTTGCGGAGGTCGGAATGATTAGTCTTTCATTTCACTTTTTGTCCAAACAGGTCAGGTCTCTAGTGTTACTGATAACAGTGGTCGGTTTGTTATTCGGCGCAAACGCTTCGATATATGCGATAGACTCAGTACGAAGCGCGCCATTGTCTCAGTCGCCGCTATTTCCGGCGGATAATTGGTGGAACTTAGATATCAGCAGTTGGCCCGTAGATCCTAATTCCAGCAGCTATATTGCCTTCATCAACAACGGTGGTACCCGACGGCTACATCCAGACTTTGGCGGCAACGCAGGAACGACGCAAGACCCAAACGCGATCTACGGTTTTCCCTATGCCGTTGTTTCAAACGTCACTAATGCTGACCTTCGCGCCGTGCAATTTACCTACGCTGGCGAGAGTGATGGCGTTAATCACCCTGGAAATACCAGCTTCCCGTTCTATCCGATCCCGCCAGAGGCAATTACACAGCCATATTGGATCGAGGGTGGCGATCCAGGAAACGTCGATCGGCGCAGCAGCCAAGACCGTCATTTGCTGATTGTAGATCGGGACCGCAACCACTTGTACGAGCTTTTCAACGTCTACTACGATAGCACGCAAGGGAAATGGTTCGCCGGCTCGGGTGCTTTCTTCGATATGAACACGAACAATCGCCGGCCCGACACTTGGACTTCGGCGGACGCTGCGGGGTTGGCGATTCTGCCGGGCCTCGTTCGTTACGACGAAGTCTATGATCCCAATGTGGCAGAAATTCGCCACGCGTTTCGTGTCACGGTGCGTGCGACCAACGGTTATGTTTATCCGGCGTCACATCGAGCCGGTTCGACTCCGGGCGCGCTGCCCATGGGCGCGCGCTTGCGCCTGAGGGCCAGTGTCGATGTTAACCAACGCACAAGCGATCCAAACGTCCGGAAGATATTCCGCGCGATGCAGAGATACGGGGTGATCGTGGCTGATAATGGGTCGGATATGTACATCACGGGAACCTATGACACGCGTTGGAATAACGGGATTCTTAATCCAGCGTTCGCGGCTCTGACAGCAAGCGATTTTGAAGTAGTTCAGCTCGGGTATAATCCACCCGCAACCTCACCGGCGGCGCCGACATTGTTGAACGTAAGTCCTTGAACTGTTGCGAAGCTCCGTACAGTCAACTATTCGGTGAGTCCCGTGTGCGACAACGGCAAGAACTCAAACGATCGTTGATCAGTTCACCAATACACTTCCCTAAGCGTAGGCCGATTTGACATCATCGGGTTCTCGTTTGAAGGAAATTGCAAATATCGGTTTTTTTAGGTAGTTAGACGAAACCCGACCCGATCCTCGCCTAAGTTTTTCCCATCGCCTCCACCCTTTGGTATCCTCGAAGGGTAGGATTTATATTGCCTTCGAAGTTTGAGTTGCTAAGATGAAACCGCTTTTCTATGTACAAAGAGGACACGATTGCAGCCATAGCCACGCCTGCGGGCGAAGGCGGAGTCGGCATAGTTCGCGTTAGCGGTCCGGACGCGGAGCGAATCGCAGCAGCGCTTTTCGTCAGAGCCGAGGGCAAAAACGGCAACCTGAAATCTCACATGCTCCACTACGGTACGATCCGGGATCCGAAAAGCGACAAAATCCTTGACCAGGTCTTGCTTACGATCATGCGCAGGCCGCGCAGCTACACCGGTGAGGACGTAGTAGAGGTCCATTGTCACGGTGGGGTATTCGTCGTGCATCGGATCTTGGGACTGGTCCTTGCGCAGGGCGTGCGTCATGCTGAACCGGGGGAATTTACTAAGCGTGCTTTCCTCAACGGGAGACTCGATCTTGCCCAAGCTGAAGCTGTGCTCGACCTTATCGCGGCCCGCACCGAAAAAGGAGCTGATCTGGCACTCAGTCAGATCAAAGGTGAACTCTCCAATTGGATTGGTGATCTGCGCGAACAATTGCTTGACATTTTAGCGCAAGTTGAAGCAGCAATTGATTTTCCCGAAGAGGAGATTGAGCTCCTTGAGCGCCCTGCGCTGGTTGCGAAGATCGACGCCCTAAGAGATAAAATCACCATAATTACAGGTACTTACGAATGGGGCAGGCTATTTCGTGAAGGTGCTAAGGTATGCATCTGCGGACGACCCAACGTAGGTAAGTCGAGCTTGTTCAACGCGCTTCTCGGTGAGGAGCGCGTAATTGTCACGCCCATTCCCGGAACCACGAGAGATGTGATTGAAGAGTCCATCAATCTTGATGGTTTGCCGATCGTCTTGTGGGACACAGCCGGGATTAGAGACACGGCCGATCAGGTCGAGCAGATTGGTGTCGATCTTTCGCGCGAGCACCTTGAAAAATCAGAGGCCGCGGTCGTTGTGCTCGATGGTTCCGCGTCGCTCACCGACGAAGATATAATTTTTTTGTCCTCAACGACGAAAAAAATGGGTCTAATCGCAATCAATAAAATCGACCTCGAGCAAAGAGTTGACCGCGATCAGCTACGACAGATAGTCGGGGATAAAAAGATTGTGACGGTGTCAGCAACGCTGGGTCACGGTCTACAGGAACTTAGAAAATCTTTGCGTGAGCTTATCTTGCACACGGATATGGAACCGCCTTTTGTTTTAACCAACCTTCGACACAAGAGCGCTTTGTTATGCGGAGAGCAAGCTTTGGCTGATGCCGGTCTGGCCCTAGAGGAAACGCAGCCGCCGGAACTAGTCGCAGTTGCCTTGCAGCAAGCCAGGGAAAGTCTGGAAGAAGTAGTTGGTGTGATACAGAAGGATGATGTTTTAGAACTTATTTTTAGCAAATTTTGTATTGGAAAATAGATATTTAACATTTTTCAGTTTAAATGAGCCCTGCAACGTTTCACGTGAAACTATGACAAACTCAAAAAACGATATCTATGACGTAATGGTGGTCGGAGCTGGTCACGCCGGTATCGAGGCGTGTCTTGCTGCAGCTCGCATGGGACGCAAGACTCTCATGTTGACCCTGAATCTCGATCATATAGGGCAGATGTCCTGTAATCCGGCGATCGGCGGCATAGGTAAAGGCCACCTGGTCAAAGAGATCGATGCACTTGGCGGCGAGATGGGACGAGCGATCGACGAAACAGGGATCCAATTTCGCACTTTGAATACAAAAAAAGGGCCCGCCGTTAGAGCATCCCGAGCCCAAGCAGACAAGGCCCTCTATCGCCAGCGGATGAAAATGGTTCTGGAGAATTGTCAAAATCTAACCTTGCGGCAAGGAAGCGTTGAGAGATTGATTGTCGAAGGCGGCAAAGTTGAGGGCGTGGAGACACAGATCGGTGAACAGTTCTACGGGCGTCGCGTTATATTGACAACCGGAACGTTTCTCCGCGGCCTAATTCATATAGGTGATCGAAATTTTGCCGCAGGCAGGGCGGGCGACTTTGCGGTCCAAGGTCTGAGTGAGGAGCTTGCGAAGCTTGGCTTCAAAGTGGGCAGACTCAAAACCGGCACTTGCCCTCGTTTAGACAGCCGTTCAATCGACTATTCAAAACTACAAGTCCAGCATGGTGATGAATCGCCGGCACCGTTCTCTTTTGCGAATGAAGAAATCACCCAGCGACAAGTACCGTGTCATATAACCTACACTAACAATCGCACACACGAAATTATCCGGTCTGCGGTTCACCGCTCTCCAATGTATTCCGGAAGTATTAAAAGCCGCGGTCCCCGTTACTGTCCATCGATTGAAGACAAGATAGTTCGCTTCGCTGATAAGGCGAGGCACCAGATTTTCTTGGAGCCGGAAGGTCTCACGACGGTTGAAGTTTATCCCAATGGTCTATCCACCAGTCTGCCGCTCGATGTTCAAATTGAAATGGTTCGTTCAATTGAGGGGCTGGAGAGGGCCGAGATAATGCGGCCGGGGTACGCGATCGAGTACGACTATGTAGAGCCGACGCAGCTCTATCCATCGTTGGAAACTAAGCAAGTGCGCCATCTTTACCATGCCGGCCAGATCAATGGGACAACCGGCTATGAGGAAGCAGCAGCACAAGGACTCATGGCGGGAATTAATGCTGTTCTAAGTCTTCGTGGCGAGCAGCCTCTAGTTCTGTCCAGAGACCAAGCTTACCTCGGGGTTTTAATCGATGACTTAGTAACCAGAGGAACAGATGGGGAGCCTTATAGGATGTTTACTTCCCGCGCCGAATATAGACTTTTGTTACGGGAGGATAACGCCGATCTGCGGCTGACTGAGATCGGTCATAGCATCGGCCTGGCAACGGCTGAAGCACATCAAAGAGTGGCTGCCAAGAAAGCCAAGACATCCATGTTGATGGCTTTATTAGAACAGACGCAGATCAATCCAACGGTAGAAATCAACAAACGACTAGAGTCTATTGGATCGGCGCCGATCCGGAATCAAACCTCACTGGCGCAACTCTTACGGCGGCCGGAAGTATCGGGTTCCGATATTGCGATATTTTCAGAAGAGCTCAACCGATTTGATCCCGAGGTAACTTTGCAAGCCGAAGTTGAGGTCAAGTACGCCGGATACATCGATCGGCAAATGGAGATGGTTGAACGGTTTAAGAAAATTGAGAATTTCCGTCTCCCGGAAGATCTCAACTACTTGGACATTAGAGGTCTCTCGCGCGAGGTTTGCGAGAAGTTAACCAAGATAAGGCCAAAATCACTCGGACAAGCAAGTCGCATTTCCGGGATTACGCCGGCGGCAATATCATTGCTCTCGGTTTACTTGCGAAAAAAGAAAAACGCATAGTTCCCGGATTCAGAAGCTCCTATTTATCTATCGTTTCACGTGAAACGAAAATATCTTCCAATTCCGTGAGCTTTGTGATATTAACGAATTACATTCGTAGTCTTACTTATAACTATTTGAAATTACAGGGAAATTTGTGGCTAAGATAATTGCAATTGCCAATCAGAAAGGGGGCGTTGGAAAAACCACCACATCGATTAACCTAGCCGCATCGCTTGCTGTCCACAGCAAAAAGAGCCTCTTAGTCGACCTCGATCCGCAAGGCAACAGCAGCACAGGCCTGGGTATCGACCGCTCGCAGTTGACATCAAGTCTGTACGATGTCCTTGCGGGCGTGCGCTCGCTTATCGATGTTCTGAACCAAACAGAGTTGAACGATCTGTTTATCGTCCCATCGACAAAAGATCTGGTCGGAGCGGAAATCGAATTAGTCGCGGCTGAACGGCGGGAGTATCGAATCAAAGACGCTTTGGCTCCAGTCCACGATCGCTACGATTATATTTTTCTCGATTGTCCGCCCTCACTGGGCCTCCTGACGGTGAACGCTCTCACCGCGGCAGATTCACTCTTGGTTCCGATTCAAAGCGAGTATTACGCCCTAGAGGGATTGAGTGCCCTGCTCGAAACAATGAATCTCGTTCAGCGGAGACTTAACTCCAAGCTCCATCTAGAAGGAATTGTAATTACCATGTTTGATAGTCGAAACCGAATTTCGCACCAAGTGGTCGAAGAGGTTCGCGCTCATTTTCCCGACAAACTATTCAGGACTATTATCCGCAGGAACGTTCGCCTGAGTGAGAGTCCAAGTTATGGGAAGCCAATCTACTTATACGACGCTAATTCGACGGGCTCACAAGATTATTTAGAGTTGGCTAAGGAACTGATCGGTCATGGAGAAGTCAATGTCACTACCGAAAAAAGGCCTGGGTAGAGGGCTCAGCGCGCTCATTCCCGGGGCGTCCGAACCGAGAATTGAGACAGATAGCGAAGCCCTCAGCTTTCGAGTTGAAGTCGATCGGATAACGCCAAGCCCTTTTCAACCTCGGCGGACGTTTGATGAAGCCAAAATCGAAGAACTCGCTTCGTCGATACGAAACCAAGGCATTATTCAGCCACTAGTAGTCCGGCACAACGGAGATGGATATGAATTGATCGCAGGAGAGCGCCGGTGGCGGGCAGCTATGAGAGCCGGATTGACTCACGTACCCATCGTGGTGCGTGACGCAAGCGATCATGAAGCGCTTCAGCTGGCTCTGGTCGAAAACCTACAACGTGAGGATCTCAATCCCATCGAGGAAGCAAACGGTTATCGCCGGCTGCTGGAGGAGTTTCACTGGAGCCAAGAAGAGATGGCCGAAAAAGTTGGCAAGAGCCGGCCTGCCATTGCCAACTCGATGCGGCTGCTTTCGCTTCCAACCGAAGTCCAGCAAGAAGTGTCATCAGGCAATCTACCGGCAGGCCAAGCTAGAGCGTTGCTGGGGTTGCACAGCGAACCCTTAATTCTTTCTGCGTGTCGCGAAGTCATCGCCAAAGGATTATCAACGCGCGACACGGAAAAACTAGTTCGCCACCTCACATCCGGTCGAAAACGACGAAGAGTCCCGCTTGTCGATCCTGATCTTCGGTCAGTCGTTGAAGAATTGCAGCGCCTACTGGGAACCAGAGTGAGACTCTTGCCAAAAGCAAGATCGGCAAGGGGTAAGATTGAGATTGAGTATTATTCTCTTCCTGATCTGGATCGGATCATTCAGACCATCAAAAGGAATCCCCAGCTTCCTTCATGACAAGGACGCCATCGCAGGACAATACTGATGGCATCGTGTGGTTGGAAATATTTTCTAAGCGTCGAGAAGCAGCTTTAGCTCGTCCCACTCGACGACGGGCCGAGAACAAGTAAAATTGTGGCAAACGTACACGGTGGGTCTGCCTTCAAATTGTTTTTTGCCGGCAAGCAGAGATGAAACCTTCTCGAGAGAGTCGTCCGGGCTAGCCAGCTGCAACGTCATATTGGGCAAATACAGCGAATGAATTTTGGCCAACAGCTCCCCAGTTTCAGGATCCTTGTTTTCGCCGACCAAGACAACTTCCTTCGGTTTCTGAAGGTAGAAGTCCAAGGCGGCGAGCATGTGAGCAAAACCGAAGGGCTGATTTTCCATGGCGTTATAATATGCCCGTAAAATCTTCTCAGCGCGCTTCAAGTAATCCTCTTTCCCCGTATAATGATATAGCCTGAGTAATACTTGGGTCGCCACAGCGTTTCCTGACGGAATCGAGCCGTCGAAGATCGGTTTTGATTGTGCAATGAGTCGTTCGTGAGAGCGCCCAGTGTAAAAAAATCCGCCTCCCGCTTCGTCCCAAAACTCATGCAACATGATTTCTGCGAGTTCCAAGGCGCGGTCTAAGTGCGCACGATTCACAGTCGCCTCGAAAAGGTCCAAAAGCCCCGCTGCTAGAAAAGCATAATCATCGAGATATCCTAGTATTTTGCCGGTTCCGCTCTTGTAGGTGTGTAACAAGCGGCCGTCACGGAACATCTTGGTGAAAATGAAATCCACGGTGCGATTGGCCGCTTCTAAATAGGCCGGTTGCCGGGAAATTTTTATCGCTTCGGCAAGTCCGGAAAGCATGAGCCCATTCCATGATGTCAAAATCTTTTCGTCACGGAACGGTTTGGGCCTCTTTTCTCGTTCTTGGAAGAGCTTCCCTTTAGCAACTGACACCAGTGACTCGATTTCCCTAAGGTCGCGCCGGAAAAACTTACTTGCCTGTTCCAAGGTCAGAATCGGATGGAGGATATTGTTTTCCTCGAAGTTGCCCTCCTCACTTACATCGTAAATGCGGCAGAAGATTTCGCTCGATTCCTCGCCGACAATCCGAGTGATTTCTGTCTCACTCCAAATAAAGAATTTTCCTTCTTCCCCTTCGCTGTCGGCATCCTGAGTCGAGTAAAATCCACCCTCGGTGTGCAGCATCTCGCGCATCAAGTAGTTCATCGTTTCATCCACCACTTGCTTGAAAAGAGGCTCTCCCGTGACGCTATAGACCTGCGCGTAGATGCGAACGAGCTGGGCATTGTCGTAGAGCATTTTCTCGAAATGGGGCACGAGCCATTTCTCGTCCACCGAATAGCGGTGAAATCCACCGCCTAGGTGATCGTAAATCCCCCCCTGGGCCATCTTTGTTAAGGTGTGGGTCACCATCTCCAGAAATCGGCTCTTCTTGGAGTGATGGTAATGGCGCAAAAAAAGCTCGTAGACGCCCACATTGGGAAACTTGGGCGCCTTACCGAGCCCGCCATGATCGGTATCATACGCTTGGGCCAGTTGTTCAGCACTTTGACCAATGATGTCAGACGAAAATGGCTGCTGACTTTCTGTGGATAGGGACATCCGCTGCAGCGCCGCGAGAATCTGTTCGACGCTTCTCTCGACATCTTGGGGCTTTTCCCGATAAGCGTTGGCCACGCCCTGCAAGATTTTTGGGAACCCCGGAACGCCGTAACGGTCCTCCGGTGGAAAATAGGTGCCGCCGTAAAACGGCTTGCCTTCGGGCGTAAGGAAAACGGTCATGGGCCAACCGCCGCGGCCCGTGAGCATCTGTACGGCATTCATATAGATTTCATCAAGATCCGGCCGCTCTTCGCGATCGACTTTGATATTGACGAACAGATCGTTCATGAGCGCGGCGATCTTTTCGTCTTCGAAGGATTCGCGTTCCATCACGTGACACCAGTGGCAGGCGGAGTAACCGATGCTTAGGAGGATTGGCCGGTTTTGGCCTTTGGCTTTTTGGAATGCCTCGTCGCCCCACGGGTACCAATCCACTGGATTGTGGGCGTGCTGAAGTAAATAGGGGCTGGTCTCATGAATGAGGTGATTGGTGTGTTTGCGTTCCATTCCAAGACGCTAACACAATCGACCGTAAGCCGAAACCGGCAGACTCAGGGTTTGGTTTGACTTTTGGCCGACTATCCAGGGTAAGAGTTTTGGGAAATTTGCTCAATGACTGAAGCAGGCGCACCCGCGGCGTATTGCACCCATGTTGAACTCAAGGATCTCTGGTTTTCATTTTGCCTCGGAAAATCCAGACGTAGACCGCTGAATTTATCAGTACCACGATGACTCCAAGCGCAATCTGCACTTCACGAGTTAGCCCCTCGGGGTAAAGTATCGGGAGGACGTAGTGCGCGATAAAGTCGGAGGGATAACCGCCTTGTCCTCCCTTTCGCCGGAGCCAGTTCTCAAGCGGCGTCAAAGGGCACGCCCAGCCCAAAACTTCGACGAGTGCAGCCCAGATAACAGCCGGTAGATGAATCCAGACGAGGCGCCGCCATCTCGCGGCCAAGAGCCCGCCCAAGACTGCAAATACAACAAAAACAACGTGAACCAAGACAACCAGATCGGCAAGCAGCTGACCGA
>JAHKKJ010000539.1 GCA_020027655.1 Deltaproteobacteria bacterium
AAAGGTTCTTGATATCCCCACGCAGGACATGCGCGATTCTCTCCTCCACCTCATCTTTTATCAGGGCGACACCGAATTTGCCTCTACGGAGCAGCAGCGAAAGCTCCTCGACACTGCTCCCAGCGACTATGATTTGCAGTGCTTATTGCGCGTTATGCGCGAAGAGCAACGCCACGGCTGGCAGATGTGCCACGTTCTGGTGAGTCATTTCGGCGACTCCGGAAAGCTGGAGGCCAGGAAGCTTCTGGAACGGCATGCCTATAATGGGACTCGGCTCTTGGGAGCGTTTAATCAGGAGATGGAAAGCTGGCTCGACTTCTTCACCTACACTTGTTTTATCGACCGCCTTTCCATCTCTTCACCGGCCAGAGTGGCCTATCCAGGGTTATTAAAGGCGGCAAAGTGCCCCTCGAGATCATGCAGAAGTATCTCAACAAATGGCTTTCCACGGGTTATGACCTCTTCGGCAAGGATCACTCCAGTTCTGCGGCGAGATTTTATCGTTGGGGCTTCAAGGGAAGATTCGACGAAGCGACGGCGTCCGCGCCGCCCAAAGATCTGGACCGGCTCAATGAGGAAGCGAGAAATCTATATTACAAGGAAGATCGCCAGATCATCGACAGCCTGAACAGCCTGATCCCTGAAGGTAAACCCAAGCTCCGCGCGCCGGATCCGAAGTTCAACCGGCAGATCGGTGACTATGCCGGAAAACCCTACGGCGTGGACGGAAATCTCCTCTCAGAGAAAGAGTACCAGGAGCATCTGAAGAAAGTTTTGCCAGGCATCGAGGATTTGCGAATCCTCGATACGATCTTCAAGGAAAAACATTGGTTGGTGGCCGGCAACGTCCAAACGTAAGCGCCTTATACTTGCATCTTACGGTGCACACCTTGGTTGCAGCGCAGGTTATAGATTTTTAGACTGCGGCAGATATTCCACCGGCAACGGCACTTCCTGAACCGAACCGTAGACTGCCCGCATGCTGTAAGCCCTCGCGCCGTTCCGAGAGGCGACGACGCGGTGAACTTCAGCGCCTCTGAAATGAACCCCCGTCCAATCTTCGATGGCAACTCCAGCCGAGATTTCTCCGCTGGCCAAGAGCCGGTGATACGAGGGGCGGCGATCGGCTTCACCGTCGTAATGGGGGCAGCAACTTCCCGGCAGAAAGCCGAGACAGTCGAGGGAATGCAGCTCACCCGCCCATGAATCCGTCACTCCTTGCTCGAACCAGCAAATCGCCCCGGCGCTAACCCCTGTCAACACGATCCCCGAGTCCCACGCCTCGCGGAGAATTTCCGGCACTCCCCACTCGCGCCAGACCGCGAGCATGCTTTTCGTATTGCCACCACCGACGAAGATCACATCTTGGTTCAAGAGATAGGCTCGCAGATCCGGAGTTCTCTTAAAGAACGACAGGTGCGACGGACGGCAAGCGAGTTTCAAAAACGCCGTGTAGAAACTTACAAGATAGTTATCCGGCTCGGCGCTGGCGGTCGGCACAAATGCGACTCTCGTTCCCGCAGTACCCGTCTGTTGAAGAATGTACCGCTCCAAGGCGAGATTTTCCGAATCCCGATAGAATCCGCCGCCGCCGATGGCGATGATTTGTCTTTTTTCGTCTGCCATGAGTCCTATCTCAGCCACGGTTCGCCCTCACAAACCGTCTTATTTCCTTTCCCGAACGCCTTTGCGAAGCTCCCCTCTGGCCTGTTCAGCTATTCTTTGATACCCGGCACGGATGCGATCGAGTTCTTCCTCTTCAAGCTCTTCCAAATCTAAGAGGGCATTTTGTGCGCCTTTCATTACGTGAATCAATTCATCTAATTTTACCTGCATCGCTTCGGAGTCCCGGTTCTGTGTGCTCTGGATAAGGAACACCATTAGAAACGTGATGATGGTGGTGCCGGTGTTGATTACCAGTTGCCAGGTATCGCTGAAGCCGAATATTGGCCCCGTGATTGCCCACACGACGATGATAGCCACGGCCAGCATGAACGTGACAGCTCTACCGGTCAAACGCGCCGTCGATTTGGCAAACCGCGTAAACCATGATTTGGATTTTGTCGGTCTCATGTTCTTGCTCCCATGATCCAATGATTGAGTTGCCCGCTTGCCTCTGATGCCGGCCACTGCACGAAATGCCCAATCCAAAAAAGTTTCAGTAGCGCTCTCGGCCTAGCCGCGAGTGGAAGACGCCGGCCGGAGGAATTAGGCCGGCCTTTTGCGCAAGCTGTCTGGATACCCTAACGCCGACAAATCTGCTGTGATTGCATCTAGAATTGCCGGATCGTCGATAGTCGGTGGAACTTGGTAGTCGACTCCGTCGGCAATTTTCTTGATGGTACCGCGCAGAATTTTGCCCGATCGAGTCTTGGGCAGCTGCTTAACGACACTCGCAACCTTGAAGGAGGCCACCGGGCCGATCCTCTCGCGCACCATCTCGACCACTTCCGTAACAATCTCGCCATGAGGACGCCGGACACCTGCTTTGAGCACGATGAAGCCCAACGGAATCTCTCCCTTGATTGCGTCGGCTACTCCCACAACAGCACATTCGGCCACATCAGGATGCGACGCCAGAACCTCTTCCATCGCGCCAGTGGACAAACGATGCCCGGCGACATTGATGATGTCATCCGTGCGGCTCATAATCCAAAGGTAACCGTCCTCATCCTTATAACCCGCGTCCGCGGTCAAGTAGTATCCAGAATGGTAGCTCAGATATGACTTCTGAAAACCTTCATCGTTGTTCCACAACGTAGGAAGACAACCGGGCGGCAACGGGAGCTTGATCACCATGCTGCCGATTTGACCTCCGGACAGCTCCTGACCATCATCGCTCAGCGCGCGTACGTCATAGCCCGGAACCGGCTTTGTGCATGACCCGGGTTTTACAGCTAGCATGCCCAAGCCAACGCAATTCGCTCCAATTGCCCATCCCGTCTCCGTTTGCCACCAGTGATCAATGATCGGGACACCGAGCTGTTTTTCGGCCCACAGAAGTGTGTCAGGGTCACACCGCTCACCGGCAAGAAAAAGAGTGCGGAAGCAGCTCAAATCATATTTGCGGATGTGATCGCCGGTGGGGTCTTCCCGTTTGATGGCCCGGAAAGCGGTCGGTGCCGTAAAGAGGACTCTCACCCTATGCTGGGAAATGACCCGCCAGAACGCGCCGGGATCGGGAGTGCCGACCGGTTTGCCCTCGTAAAGAACTGTCGTATTCCCGTTAAAAAGAGGAGCATAGACGATATACGAGTGGCCCACTACCCAACCCACGTCAGAAGCCGCCCAGAAAACCTCACCCGGCTCGACGCCGTAGATGTTCTTCATGCTCCACGTGAGCGCAACCAGATGCCCCCCATTATCGCGGACGATTCCTTTGGGCATACCCGTGGTGCCTGAAGTGTAGAGGATATAGAGCGGATCAGTTGCCGCAACTGGAACACAATCGGCTGGTCTTGCGTCTGCCATCAATTCCGACCAGTCAAGATCGCGTCCGGCAATCATTGACGCCTTCTCCTGAGGTCGCTGGAGAACAATGCACCGCTCGGGCTTCAATGATGCGATCTCAATTGCCTTATCGAGCAAGGGCTTGTAGGGCAGGACGCGGCCGCTTTCGATGCCACAGGAAGCCGAGACAATCAGCTTAGGCTGGGCATCGTTGATGCGGCTGGCCAGCTCATGGGCGGCAAAACCCCCGAAGACCACCGAGTGGACCACCCCGATCCGCGCACAGGCCAGCATGGCAATGAGGGCTTCCGGCACCATCGGCATATAGATGATGACCCGGTCCCCTTTCTGCAGTCCCCGGAGAACCAGCACTCCAGCAAAACGCGCCACCTCATCCAGCAACTCGCGATAGCTGAAGATCTTGACAGTCCTGGTGACAGGGCTGTCGTAGATTAATGCCGGCTGGTTTCCCCGGCCTTGTTCTACGTGCCGATCAAGGGCGTTATAGCAAGTGTTCACCATTCCTCCAGTGAACCAGCGGTAGAACGGCGGGCGCGAAGCATC
>JAHKKJ010000540.1 GCA_020027655.1 Deltaproteobacteria bacterium
GGTCTCGCCTGGATTCCCGATAGAAGCATTCGGGAATGACGGACTTTAAGAGGTCTGGGATTGGCTCTTTACGCAGCAAGCTACGGGGAATCAAACCCGCAGTCATTAAATGACATTTTCGATTTTCGATTTCAGCCAAAGGACTGATCAGCCTCGGGTAAGGAACAATGAAAACGGCGGCGGTTGTATGGAGCTTCAGAGTTGACTAGTACACCAATGGGCAGTACCCTAATTGATGATCAAACAGGTCGATATCCGCGCGGTAGAAAAAGACCTGATGAAGACGCCTAAAGCTTTAGTTATTAAGTTTCAGAAGTGGGTTGATGATATCGAGAAGTATGGTCTGGAAGAGGTTCGAAAAGTGCGGGGTTGGCATGACCATACGCTCAAGGGCGACCGCGCAGGGCAAAGGGCCATTTACTTAAACAAAAGATGGCGTGCGGTCTACGTGATCGCGGGAGGCGAAGTAAAAATCGTGAAAGTCATAGAGGTGCACCCCCATGAGTACTAAGAAAAAAAGTGATGCGATGCAGTTTTTAGAAAGCCTGGTCGGGGAGTTAACGTTTGGCGGACTGATCGAAGCGATGCGCCAGGCTGAGGATATGGCTCAGGTTGATTTCGCCAAGAAGCTCGGCATTTCTAAGCAGCATTTGTGCGACATAGAGAAGGGTCGCAAGTTTGTGAGTCCTGAGCGTGCTGCGAAGTTCGCCAAGATACTGGGACATTCGGAACAAAGCTTTGTGGCTCTCGCGCTCCAGGACATCGTCAATCAGGGGGGGCTGAAGCTAAAAGTCAGCGTGGAGGCTGCATGAAATGTTCTGAGGCCTTCGCCTCCACAGATTCCAAAGAGAGTCGATTCGCCCCGGACCCGCGACGATTCCTTATCGCGCGGATAAGGCCATTCGTTAGGCTTGAGGGAACAGTCGTATTCGTGATTCGTGATCGTGCTAGTTTACGAACACGAGCCACGAGCAGGTTTTCTAAATACGAGGCTTCATCGTGACAATAGAGCACACCCCGACTGGACTTATCGGCGCGTCTATCCGCCGCGTCGAAGACAGGCCCCTGATTACCGGCGCCGGATGTTTTACGGAGGACATCCAGCTACCTGGAATGCTCCACATGGCGCTGCTGCGTAGCCCCTACCCGCACGCGAAAATAATTTCCATCGATACCAGCGCAGCCAAGGCGATGGCCGGAGTGATTGACATTGTGACCGGCGCTGACCTCAGCGAACAGTTGCATGTCCCGGCGGTCCCGATGGTGCCCGGCATGAAGATACCGCCCCATCCGCTGCTCGCGCGCGGGGCCGTCCACGCGGCCGGCACTCCCGTGGCGGCAGTGGTTGCTGAAAGCCGCGCCCTCGCCCAGGATGCCGCGAGCGCCATCGAGGTGGAATACGAAGCGCTGCCTGCGGTCGTGAATGCCGAAAAGGCGCTGGAGCCCGGCGCGCCTCTCGCCCGGGAGGAGCTGGATAGCAACCTGTGCTACATCGCGACGAAGAAAGGCGGCGACGTAGACAAGGCTTTCGCCGAGGCCGAGCATATCGTTCGGCTGCGTATCGCCAGCCCGCGGTTGGTGGCGCTGGCGATGGAGCCGAGAGGCATCGTGGTGAAGCCGGAACCGACCGGGGATCTGACTGTCCGGCTCTCAACTCAGAGCCCGCACCGCGTGCGCACGGATCTTGCCACCGCGATCGGATTTCCGGAGCACAGGATTCGCGTCATCGCGCCCGATGTCGGCGGCGGGTTCGGCAGCAAAGGGCTCCTCTACCAGGAAGATGCGCTGGCCAGTCACCTGGCGCTTAAGCTCGGCCGGCCCGTCAAGTGGATCTCCACGCGCAGCGAGGATTTCGTCACCACCAATCAAGGGCGTGACCAGGTGATGACGTCCGAGCTGGCCCTCAAGCGGGACGGCACTATGCTCGGCTTGAAAGTGCGCGTGGTCGGGAATCTAGGCGCCTACCTGAACTCCCTTTCCGCGATCCCGCCGCTGCGCATGATGGCGATGGCCCCGGGCTGCTACCAGATCCAAAACTGCTCCGTCGAGGTGGTGGCGGTCTTTACCAATACCGTCCCCACCGGTCCGTATCGCGGCGCGGGGAGGCCGGAGTCGGTGCTGAATATCGAGCGGTTGATCGACAAAGCGGCGCGCGAATTGGGCATCGACTGTCTGGAAATCCGGCGCAAAAATTTTATTCGCCCTGAGCAGTTCCCGTACCGCACGGGCGTAAACGTCGAATACGACTCGGGCGACTATGAAAAGTCGCTCGCGGAGGCGCTGCGCTTGTCCGAGTACGAAAAACTTATCCGCGATCGAGACGAAGCGCGCAAACGCGGCGAGTTGGCCGGCGTGGGCCTCTCGACTTTCGTGGAGCCGAGCGGTGGAGTCGGTTTTGAGAGCGCAACGGTTCGAGTGGAGCGCAGCGGAGGAATCACGGTGCTTACCGGCTCCAGCCCCCACGGCCAGGGCCATGAGACTGTTTTTGCCCAGGTTACGGCGGAGAAGATGCGAGTTTCCATGGATCACGTGGTGATTCGACATGGCGATACGCTGGTGGTTCAGCATGGCGTCGGCACCTTTGGCAGCCGCAGCGCCATCACGGGTGGCGGGTCCTTGGCAATTGCTGCTGATCGCGTCATCGAAAAGGCACGCCGTATCGCCGCGCATCTGATGGAGGCGGCAGCCGAGGATATCGTTCAGACGGATGGCGGCTTCGCGGTGGCTGGAGTGCCTGAGAAAAAAGTTTCCTGGCGCCAAATTGCCGCCGCCGCGTATGGAGGAAACATTCCGCGCGGTATGGAACCTGGCCTTCAAGAAACTGCCTTCTTTGATCCGCGGCGCGAAGCCTGGGGCTTCGGCGCGCATTTGGCGCTGGTCAGAATCGATCGGGAAACTGGGACGCCGACGCTTGAGAAACTTTTCCTGGTCGATGACTGCGGCGTTGTCATCAACCCTATGATTATTGAAGGGCAGATTCACGGCGGCGTGGCTCAGGGCCTCGGCGAAGCGCTGCGCGAACAGATGCTCTTTGGCGACGACGGCGAAGTTCTCACCGGCTCGCTAATGAATTACGCGGTGCCGCGCGCCGGAGACATGCCTCAGCTCACGCTGGGCGAGACGGTGACACCGAATCCGTTTAACCCGTTGGGAGTCAAGGGCGTGGGCGAGGCCGGATGCAACGGGGCGCCGCCGGCGGTGGCCAACGCCGTCATGGACGCGCTGGCACCCCTCGGTATCGACCACATCGACATGCCCTACACCGCGCCCAAACTCTGGGCGGCGATACGGAAGGCCGAAGGACGCTGACGCGTTGTTTCATTTTGCGAGTTTTGAATCGCGCGTTGACGCTAAACTCGAAACTGCGAATTGGGTTGCATGCATCCACTACGGCCAACGGTTCGCCAGCTTGGACCGCGGCGAGTGATGGGTCAAACTCCCGCGGGAGTTCACTGAGATTAGAGGCGCCTTGGCATGGGTGCCCAACTAGAGGCAGCAAAGCAGATTGGCGTGACAATTCCGCCGGAAGTGCTCGCCCGGGCGAGTACGCTGATCAAGTGAGAAGGGGCGAGTGTCAAGTGGTCGAGTGACAAGTGGATCGAGACAGAGAAAAAGACATGAAGAAAAAAGTCATTGGCTTAGTGCTTGGAGCTTTGCTCTTTGCGCCTTGCGGTTCCGCCCGCGCGCAGCAGACAGGGAAAATCTTCCGCATAGGTTTCCTGGATAATAGCACTGCTTCCGGTAGCGCGGATCTACGGGAGGCGTTCCGGCAGGAGATGCGCAAGCTTGGGTGGTTCGAGGGAAAGAATATTGTTTTCGAGTATCGGTTTGCCGAGCAAAAGCTTGAACG
>JAHKKJ010000541.1 GCA_020027655.1 Deltaproteobacteria bacterium
CCAGCGAAGGAGGAGGTTACCAATAGATTTAAGTATCGTCGCAATTTGCCGTCATACAAAGGATTGCTCGGCGCCGTGGCCTGTTCGTGTTTTTCGACATAGGAACCCTTCAGTTCCACGAGCTGCGGGCCCAAGCTCATAACAAAACTCTTTCCGGCGGGCGTAACGGGTTTTAGAATGCTGTCGCCCCGCGAAAAATTTATCCCTGGGGCCATCTCAAGGGTAGGTGGCGATGCCGCCAATTCCGGCGTAATCTGATCCATCCCTGTTCTTGCAGTTGCGCAAGAGAGGGAAAAGAAAATTAATCCTGCGAGGCGATAAAATTTGAGCACGGTAAGCACGTATTTTAACACATCGTAGCAAGCGGAAAAATATTTTTTTGGATGCCTAGCGGCTACTTCGGGAGGATAATAGCATCGTGACAAGGTGGGATATAAATGGAGGAAAAATCGCCTAAAGGGAAAGCCTTTGCCAATCGGCGTTGGTAGCGTCGCAGGCAATCGCGAGTCCGCCGTCGGACCCTGCAAAAATGGGATCCTTGACGACCGTTACTCGACCACCTCCCAGTTCCGAACAGGCCTTTTCGAGAGCCTCCGGCAGACCGGAAATGAGCGAGCTTCCGCCCGCCAGAATAATATTTTGGCGGACCTGCTCCTGATACTCGGGCTCAACCCGACAAAGAAGATCAATCATGGTCTCCGAGATGGGCGGCAGGATAGATTCGCAGGCGGCGCTCATTTGGTTTGTGATGTCGAATTCGGTTGCTTTTCCTTTGGCCGGCACAGTAACCGTCACTCGACTTTTCGGTTCACCGACGAAACTCCATTTTTCCTTCCAGTCACGGATCATATAGATGGAAACCTGGGCCTCAGGGTGGTGCTCCTGCATTAGTTTTAAGAGGCGTTCGTCAATGGAGTCGCCGGCGTTAGGCAACGTGCGCTGATCTGCATCAGTGGGATAGCGGCCTTGCATAACACAGAAATCCGCCGTCCCGGCGCCGATATCGATAATCATCGCGTGGAGCAACGCTTCCACGCCGTAGGCCACCGCGAAAGGTTCAGACACTAACATGACGCTATCGGCGATGCCGTCCATGGCGCTGCGGAGCCGTTGTCTGCTGACCCGAAACGCCTCAGCCGGAACACCCACGACCGCGCGCACTTTTCCTCGGTTCTTGCTTTTTTGTTTGATGCCGATCAAGGAAATCAAATGGCGGAGTAATTCCTGGACAGCCTCCTCGTCTTTTGCCGATCCTTCTTTGATGACGCCGCGTTCGAGCGGCCGGCGCAAATCCAACATGGAACGATTGTCTAACGCTTCGCGACCGACGAAGACCGCTTTCTTCATCAGTTTGCGGGCCACCATATCATCCAGGGGCCAGCCCACGTAGCTGTCAACCACGTGACGTTCGCCGTCGGAAGCAGAGATGGAGCTTCGAGAGGTGCCTAAGTCTATTCCGATGCAGAGAGTTTCGTTTGTTTCTTCCATAAATCAGCTATGCTTTTTTCCGAACCATTGAGGTTCTTCGCATAGGAAAGAATACCTCTCAAAAGTGCCTGCGCGATCGCTTCCCGATAATCAGCGTTGGTCAACAATTTAACGTCATCTTCGTTCGACAGACAAGAAACCTCGGCCAGGACGGCGGGCATCTGCGTGCCGACGAGGACCGCGAAAGGCGCCATCTTCACGCCGCGATTTTCCAGTTCGGGGTTGATTTGGCTCAGCGACTGGTAAAGTTCGGCATTAATGGTCTTGGCAAGCATATAGGATTCATCGCGCCGGGTATCGAGATAGATCTTTTCCAGCAACCGCCGATAGTCTGCCAAAGAATAACCGGAATCCCGGTTTTCAATGCCGGCGAGTTTAATAACGGCTGGATCGTTGGTCGCGCCGACGTAGTAAGTTTCCAGGGGCCGGATTTCACGGGGCTCCATCCAGTTTACGTGGATCGAAACAAAAAGATCCGCGTTGCTGGTGTTGGCGAAAGCCACTCTTTTCTCCAGCGGTAGGGTTTCATCCGTCTGTCGCGTCATTAGCACTTCGAAAGGGGCATTTTCCATGAGTCGCCGCAATCGGAGTGCGATGTCCAAGGTGACGTCTTTTTCCGAAACTCCCGATTCGGAGATGGCGCCATGTTGTTTACCGCCGTGCCCCGGATCGATCACGATTCTCCTGACTGTTAATGGAAGGGCTGCCCGGTTTATGCGATATGCGGCCGCGAAAGGGACAGCTGCCTTCAGCAATTGGCCCCCGACTGGCGACAGCGTTTTCGTCGTGTCCGCGCTGGCAGGATGAGATGAGGGATCTTTCTCCCTCGAAACCACCAGCGACGGTACCGCGCGATAGGCAATGCTCTTTTGGGCCTGGATCCCACGCAACGTGTCCAATTGGGCCCCGACCATCTTCTTGACGTCTTCCCGTTCCTGGTGGCGCGCGACAAAGCCGGCCGCCGCGCCAATCGCGATCAGTAAAAAACCCCACAACCAGAGAGGAGGCGTGTGTTTGGGCAGCACCTGGGGTTTTACTCGACTACTCCGTGCCACTCCGATATTGCTCTCGATCGCCTCACGAAGGATGCGGAGTTTAGTTTGCTCTACGTTTTCCATTAATGTTGCCTGTCTACTTTATTAGTGCGACAGATACCGCACGACTAAAGGAACTAACTGATTTGTCATGTCGATGATTGTGAGGACCTCTATGAGCAAAGGCAGGCGGCTGTTACGATTGTGAACATACAAAGTGTAAGTTTAATCGAAAGCCGTGATTTTAGCAATGAAAACTACTGATGGGAGCGCGGCTCAATCTCATGGGCGACCTGAGATCGTATCTTAATGTGCGCGGGTACTGCCTTTGCTTGTAGACGGTTTTCCGATCCTTCCTTATTTTCCAGATTTCGCCTATAACTCTGCCTGAGAAAGGAGACTACTATGGCTAAGCAACGCATCAGTTACGTTGACCCGGTAGCGATTAGCGATCCGGCCATGCTCGAAGAGCTCGATCGATGCCGACGCGAGGGGACACCGCGGCCGGAAAGTTCCGCAATTCGTGCCCACGTGCCGGCTTGTTTCTGGTCCTTCGCGAATTCTTGGCGCGATATTTTCAAGAACGGCGTCTGCGAACATAGTATCAAAGAACTCTGCCGAGTTTATGTTTCAAGGTCGATCAACTGCGAGTACTGCGGCAACCAACGTTCGCTCAAAGCAGCTAAGACGGGTCTCGAAGAGGCGCACTACGATGACCTGCTGAACTTTGAGAAATCGAATCGCTATGACGAGCGGCAAAAAGCCGCGCTGGCATATGCTGAAGCCATTACCTGGCATCTGGAGACCGATGATGCGTTCTGGCAGCGACTGCATCAACATTTTTCCGAGCCGGAGCTGGTGGAGCTCGGTTGTTTTGTCGCATTGACTATGGGGCAGCAGAGCTGGCTGCGCCTGCTAAACATCGAGCACCATCAAGTGCTGGCTGGGACCTCGGACGGAATGGCGCCCGGTTTCGAAACTTCCGAAGCTTTGGACAGATCGAAGGCATCCGCCGATTACTGGGCAAAACAAAAAGGACGTCTTTAACTCCAAGGAATTAAGACGCTCCCACGATGCGAAATGACGATGCGAAATGAGAGGGTCAGATCTTGTACTATGGTATTGGGCTGTGATGGATAAACAGGTCCGCAGGGCCTTTCTGGGCCGGGTTCAAAGATCACTGGAGATCTATGGGGTAAGGCTTCATGGCTACGTGCTGATGAGTAACCATTTTCATTTGGTCGTGCAAACCCCTAAGGCGAACCTTTCTGAATTCATGAGGCACTTAAATGTGAGCTATACGGGCTACACCAACCGGCGCCATCAG
>JAHKKJ010000542.1 GCA_020027655.1 Deltaproteobacteria bacterium
GCGGACGCGCCGCTCGTCCAGGATCCCGCGCTGCGCCCGGACGATCCGCACGCCACCACGAACGTCTTGCACGAACACCGCCACGCCTGGGGCGAGGTCGATGCAGCCTTCGATAGAATCGTCAAGGAGAATGCCAACGCTCTCCTAGTCTTTCCAGACCCCGTAACCAACGCGAATCGTAAGCAGATCGTGGAGTTTGCGATGAAGCGCCGCCTTCCCAGCATGTTCGGACGCAAGGAACCTGTCGAGGCCGGTGGGCTCATGTCCTATGGGCCAAGCCTCGAAGAGTTATACAAGCGAATTCCCGTGCACGTCGACAAGATCCTGAAGGGCGCGAAGCCGGCCGACGTGCCGACGGAATTACCCACGAAGTTTGAGTTGTTCATAAACTTGAAGACAGCGAAGCAGATCGGGCTGGCAATTCCGCCGAATGTGCTAGTGAGGGCGGACCGAGTCATAAGATGACATTTTGGATTTTAGATTGCCGATTTTGGATTTGGGACAAAAGCAGGAGAAAACAGTGAGATCGAGTCTCTGTCCGAGAATAATCTAAAATCGAAAAGCTGTAGTGAGCTAGGTCGAAGTATCAAAATGCGACCGCTTCTTGCAAGGTCAATCTTAGGGTGGTAGCGAAATTTCCCGGTGGGGAGCTGATTCGCCGCGGCGTTGAAGACTTGGCTGAAGCGCGAGAGTCCGCGGAGGCCTTGTTGGTTCTTATCGGCGCGCCGCGCTTGCGGCGACTCGGTTTTGACATACCCGAGGTAAAGGGAATCCCGCCCGAGCACCGCCTTTATGATCTCCTTAGGCGCTCGGACCCTGATGGGGCGCACTCCCGATACAACGCGCTCATCCGCCGCCTGGTGCGCTTCGAACGAGCCGTCGAATGCGCCGCGTAGCCGAGCCCGATCGCATCCAGCGTTTTATGACTGCCCTGGCAGTTAAAGCGACGCGCCCGGCGCGCCTCTACTTTACCGGTGGCGCCACGGCGGTGCTATTGGGATGGCGCGCCAGCACGATCGACGTTGACATCCATATCGTCCCTGACGACGACCGTCTGCTGCGGGCGCTGCCCGATCTCAAGGAAGATCTGGAAATGAACGTGGAGTTGGCCTGTCCCTCGCACTTCATCCCCGAAGTTCCCGGCTGGCAGGAGCGCAGCTTGTTCATCGCCCAGGAGGGGAAGTTGAGCTTCTACCACTATGATCTGTATGCGCAGGCCCTGGCCAAGATTGAGCGTGGTCATGCTCTGGATGTTACGGACGTTGAGGAGATGTTTCGTCGCGGTTTTATCGAACCCATACAGCTAAAGAGTCTTTTCGAATCGATCGTGCCGCAGCTTTATCGTTATCCGGCGATTGATCCGCCAGCTTACCGGCGAGCGGTTGAGAAAATGATTGAGGATATTGAAAAATCGTAAGCTCGCATGTTTTCGGGTCACGTTTAATTTTGTGCCAGGAGATCCGCAGGAAGATCTTCTCAGACTGTCATGCTTATTCCATGCCTCGGTGCACGGTGACGTACGTAGACAGGATCCTCCAAAAAACAAATCCGCCGACCTTCTCGATCGTTGTGGAGGCTGAATATGACCGCAACGTTGCGGCCCAAATCGCTGTGGTTTTACGTCCTTTTTCTTTTGAGCCTGAGCACGGCTGTTATGAGTGCGGAGCCGGAAGGGGAAAGACTGAACATGGGCTACAGCATCTATTCGGGCATGACCGCGCCGGTTTGGGCGACGAAGGAAGCGGGCCTGTTTGAAAAAAATGGGCTCAACGTGCAGTTGGTTTATTTGAGAGGCGGTACTGAGGCTGCCCAAGCCCTGATCACCGGCGATATTCCTTTTGCCATGATGGGAGGGGGCGCCGTGATCGCCTCCAATCTCGCCGGCTCGGGAAGCGTCATCCTCGCGGGGATTGAGAATGCGATCCTCTTTAAGCTAGTGACTTCGAAAGACATCGACTCCGCAGAGAAGTTGCGTGGTAAAAAACTCGGCGTCGCATCGCTAGGCGGCTCAACCTATCTCGCCACCGTCCGCGCCCTTCAACATTTTGGAATGAAAGCCAATGACGCGACCATTTTGTCGATTGGCAGTGGGCCGAACAGATTGGCGGCAGTGCAATCGGGCTCGATCCAAGGCGCCGTCTTCCTCCCTCCTGAAACTCTCATAGCAAAGAAGTTGGGGCTCAATTTTCTTCTCGATTTGGGAGCCTTGGGTGTCGAATTCCAAAATGCGGTCATCGCCGCAGGAAAAAGCGTCGTAGAAAAAAGGCCGGACACGGCTAGAAGATTCATCAAGGCGATAGTCGAGGGAATACACGCGTATCGGACCGATAAAGATTTCGGCCTGAGAGTTCTGCGAAAATATCTCAAGACCAGCGATCAAGAAATCCTAGAAGAGACTTATGACTTCTACAGCGATAAAGTTTCCCCCAAGCCTTACCCGACGGTTAAGGGCATGCAGGCAGTCTTAGGCGACCTTGCCAGTAGAAATCCTAAAGCTAAAGATGCCCAGACCTCTCAACTGGTAAACTTGACTTTCCTTAAAGAATTGGACGAGAGCGGCTACATCGACCGGCTCTATAAGACTCCCCGATAGGGATCATGACTCGCGCGAAGGCGCAAAGTGCGCTAAGGGAATGAGAAACCAGAAAAAACTAGAAATCCGAAATTCGAAACAGATCCGAATGATCAAAAGTACAAAATTCCAAATTTTTAACCAAACGAGTCTGTGATGAAGAGAGAATCGGGGAATTCACCGCGGAGGCGCCGAGGACACAGAGAAGAGAAAATAGATAACCTCTGCGAACTCCGCGTCTCTGTGGGAAAGATTGATTCGGAGAACTGCCCGACGTTTCGGATTTCGATTTTTGGATTTCGGATTTTGATTCGGTAGCGTCCCTTCGACCTTGCTCAGGACAAGCTTGGCGCGATAAAAGATTTGATTTCGTGCTGTTTGTACCCTCTAACTCTCTCCCGCCAGGGGGCTCCCTCGGGGAGAGGGTTAGAGAGAAGGGAGAAACTGTATAAATTGGTCCGCGGTGCGGAATGGAGAGTTGCCATGGCAACAGACACGTCTATCGCCTACAAAGATTTGCGCGAGTTCATCGACGCCGTTGACCGTTTAGGCGAGCTTCGCGTCGTCAACGGAGCCGATTGGGATCTCGAAATCGGTGCCATCACCGAAGTGGCGGCGCGAGCGGCGCAGCCTAAAGTCGTGTTGTTCGACAACATCAAAGGTTATCCGAAGGGGTTCCGTGTCATCGTCAATGCCGTCTGTTCGGCGGTGACGACGGGTCTGGCTTTTGGCTTGGACCCGACGCTTGCCGGCCTGGATATGATCAAAGCGTGGAAGGAGAAGCTTGGATCGTACAAGCCTCTCAAGCCCGTCGAGGTAGCTAACGGACCCATCACCGAGCACGTCGAAAGCGGCGATAGGGTCGATATGCTCAAGTTTCCCACGCCCCGTTGGCATGAAGACGACGGCGGCCGTTATATCGGCACAGGCTGCTTGGTGATTTTGCAGGATCCGGAGGAACAATGGACCAACTTTGGGACTTATCGCGTTTGTGTTTACGACAAGGACACCCTGGGAATCTGGATTTCACCGGGCAAACATGGGCGGCTGATTCGAGAAAAATACTGGTCGCAGGGCAAACCTTGTCCGGTCGCAGTTACTTTCGGTCAGGATCCGGTGCTGGCGAAGGTCGGCAGCTGGTATGAGCCGTGGGGTGTGTCTGAGATAGAAATCGCGGGATGGCTACGCAATGAGCCGGTTCAAGTCGTTCGTGGTCAAGAAACCGGGCTGCCGATTCCGGCGACATCCGAGCTGGCGATCGAGGGTTACATCATGCCGCCGGAAGGGGAAAGCCGATCGGAAGGGCCATTTGGTGAGTGGACCGGTTACTACGCCTCCGGCGCGCGGAACGAACCAGTGGTGAAAGTTAAGAACGTGATGTATCGGAACGATCCGATCATCTTCGGCATGCCGCCGGGAATCTCCGGCAAGTCGGTCCCGCTGAGCGCCGCAAACGTGTGGCTGGCGCTCGAGAAGGCTGGAGTGACCGACGTGCAGGGGGTTTGGGAGTATACGATCCGCTACCTCACGGTGATTTCCATCAAGCAGAAGTATGGGGGTCATGCCAAGCGAGCGGCTATGGCGCTCCTCGGATCGACCTATGGGTATCATCGCCGTTTCGTCATCATCGTCGATGACGATATCGATCCGTCTAACATCGACGATGTTTTATGGGCGTTATCGACCCGCTGCGACCCGGCCACCGCTATCAACGTGATCACCGAGGCCTGGAGCACGCCACTGGATCCACGCATTACGCCGGACGCGCGAGCGCAG